>CANOBU010000063.1 GCA_947564425.1 uncultured Eggerthellaceae bacterium | reverse complement strand
CCCCGAGGTGCTGCAGCGCTACCGCAGCCTGCTGCAGCGCGTTCTGTGAGTTCTCCGGGATATCGCGCTGCCGGTTGCGCGGAAGGGCCTGCGAGTCCATACTGGTTCACCGTACAAGAGGAAAGGCAGACCATGATCGATATACCCAGCCCCGCCGTCGCCATCGTGGGGCGCCA
Source organism: uncultured Eggerthellaceae bacterium (assembly GCA_947564425.1). Lineage (GTDB taxonomy): Bacteria > Actinomycetota > Coriobacteriia > Coriobacteriales > Eggerthellaceae > UBA9715. Next base: position 8,871 of record CANOBU010000063.1, on the reverse strand, counting down.
TAACTCCGGAAAGACCACCCTGGTGGTGAAGCTCATAGGGGAGCTGGCCTCCCGCGGGCTCGATGTGGGCAGCGTGAAGCACCACCACCACGACCGCTTCGAGATAGATATCCCCGGCAAGGATTCCTACCGCCACCGCCATGCCGGTGCCACCGAGACCGTCATCGCCTGCCCGGGGCAGGTGGCCTGCGTGAAATCCGTCGAGGGCGAGCTGGAATGCTCCGAGATAGTCCGGGCCATGCCGGGCCACGACATCGTGATCGTGGAGGGCTACCGTAAGAGCGGCCTGCCCACCATCGAGGTCATGCGCCAGGCGAACGAATCCGATGCGAAGGTGGCCGCCGTGTTCGCCGAAGGAGCGCGCAGCGGTGCCTCGCTGGGCACCGATTTCATACAGGAGGCCCGCGGCGAGGGCGCCTTCCGCCCCGATGCCGATACGTCCTCGAAGATGCCCACCGCCAATACCGTGGCCCTGGTCACCGATATCCCCGATGCCGCGGAGGCGGCGGGGATCTACGGCATACCGGTGTTCGGATTGGACGATATACTGCCCCTGGCGGCCTTCCTCGAGGAATACTATGTGCGCCCGAAGATTACGGTTGTCATACAGGCGGGCGGCGAGAGCCGCCGCATGGGGCAGAGCAAGGCCCTGGTGCCCTTCGCCGGCCGGCCCCTGATGTGCCGCATGGTGGAGCGCCTGGCCCCCGTGGCCGACGAGCTGGTCATAACCACCAACGAGGCCGAGCGCCTGGAATTCCTGCACGGGGAGTTCCCCGGCGTGCCCCTGCGCCTGGTACCCGACCTCCACGATTCCCGGGGCGCCCTGCCGGGGCTGCATACCGCCCTGCAGGCGGCCAGCAACCCGCTGGTGGCTGTGGTGGCCTGCGATATGCTGTTCGCGTCGCCGCGGCTGGTGGTGGCCGAGGCCCTTGCCATGAAGGAATCGAAGGCCGATATCGTGGTGCCGGTGAACAAGCATGGCTTCGAGCCCTTCCATGCGCTGTACCGGCGCGAGACCTGCCTTCCGGCCATCGAGGCCGTCATCGCCTCGGGCAGCAAGCGGGCCCAGGACCTCTTCGATACCGTGACGGTGCTGGAGTTTCCCCAGTCGGAGGTGCTGCGGGCGGAACCGCGCGGCGGCTGCTTCATCAATGCCAACACCCCCGACGAGCTGAGGGGCTGGGAAGAAGTGCTCGACCAGGAATAGGCCCATCGCCGGGCGGGGGAGACCATGGCCAACCTGAACGATATAGCAGCTCTTGCGGATTCCCTCGAGAAGCCGCGCATCGCCGTGCAGCAGGAGCGCTGCGTGCGGGTGCGCAACCGCCATGCCTCGTGCAGCCGCTGCCTGGATGCGTGCCCGTCCGGCGCCTTGGGCATCGAGGACAACCGCATCGCCTATGCGGCCTCGCTCTGCACGGCCTGCGGCGCCTGCACGGCCGTGTGCCCCACCGAGGCGCTGCGGCCCCTGGAGCCTGCCGAGGCCGCCTTGCGGGAGGCCTGCGATCGGGCGGCTGACTGCGCCGACGGCACCGTGGCCATCGCCTGCGCCCGCATAGCCTCGAAGCGCGGGGGCGATCCCGACAAGTATGCGGAGGTGCCCTGCTTGGGCCGGGTGGACGAATCGCTCATGCTGCAGGCGGCAGCCTCGGGAGCCTCGCGCCTGGTGTTGGTGGACGGCGATTGCGCCACCTGCAAGTACGGCCCCTGCGGCAGGCTGGCGGCCGAGGCGGCCGAGGATGCCGCCGGCATAGCGGCCTCCTGCGGAAGCGACTTCCCCATCGAGCGCGTGACGGGTTTCCCGCCGGAGCTGGCCCTGGAGGCCCCCGAAGGCCGCTTCGGCACCGACCGCCGCGGCTTCTTCAGCGAGACCGCGGCTGCCGTGAAGGAGACCACCCTGACGGCGGCCCGCACCACGCTGAACCAGAAGCTGGGGGGCGCTCCGGCCGAGGAGGGCCTGGGGCGGCGGCTGCGCGTGGGCAGCGGCGGGTCGCTCCCGCAATACCCCATGCCCCGCCGCGATGCGGCCCTGGATGCCATCGATGCCCTGGGGTTCCCCGAAGGCCCCACGGTGGGCCGTCGGCTGTTCGGCGCCGTGAGCATCGACCCCGCTGCCTGCAACGGCTGCGGCATGTGCGCCACCTTCTGCCCGACGGGGGCCCTGCGCCGGGTGGACGGACCGGATGGCAAGACGCTCTCCGCCCTGGAGTTCCTGGCCAGCGATTGCGTGGGCTGCGGCCTGTGCGCCGATGTGTGCTGGAAGGATGCCCTGGACCTCTCCCGCGAGGTATCCCCGCAGCAGCTGTTCTCCTTCGAGCCGGTCTCCTTCCCGGTGGATCCCGCCAACCGTGCAAGCGGGCCGGGCCTGGGGAAGAGCTTCATCCGCTGAGCGCCCGGCGCCTGTTCCGCGCGATTCGCCCCATTTCGCCTTCCGGGGCGCCGGGCTGTGCTATACTGCCAATGCTTTATTACAGTAAAGTAATGGATTCCGAGGCGTCGGTTCGGAAGGTGCCGGCGGCCCGGAGAAACGGAGGGGATTCATGAGGAAGTTCAAGTTCATGGCCGCAGCTGCGGCGGCTTTCGCCCTGGCAGCCTGCATGCTGGCCGGGTGCTCGTCCAGCAGCGCATCGTCCAGCGCGGCGGCCTCCGCTGCCGCATCCGGCTCGGCTGCGGCAGCATCGACCGAGGCCGCGAGCGCCGCGTCCGGCGATATCGACACCCTCATCGTGGGCTTCGACGCCAGCTACCCGCCCTACGGCTATATCGGCGACGACGGCCAGTACACCGGCTTCGACCTGGACCTGGCCGCCGAGGTGGCCGCCCGCAACAACTGGGGCATCGAGCTGAAGCCCATCGACTGGGATGCCAAGGATGCCCTGCTGAACCAGGGCGAGGTGAACTGCATCTGGAACGGCTTCACCATGGAGGGCCGCGAGGCCGACTACGCCTTCAGCGATCCCTACATGCTGAACCAGCAGGTCATCGTCGTTAAGGATGGCTCCGGCATCGCCAGCGAGGCCGACCTGGCCGGCAAGGTGGTCATCACCCAGATTGATTCCGCCGCCCTCGACCTGCTGCAGGGCGATAAGGCCGACCTGGCCGCCACCTTCGCCTCGCTCGACCAGATCAGCGACTACAACAACGCCTTCATGCAGCTCGAGGCCGGTACGGTGGACGCCGTGGCCTGCGACCTGTCCATCGCCGCCTACCAGCTGTCCGCCAATCCGGGCGTGTACGTGCAGCTGGAGGAGCCGCTGAGCTCCGAGCACTATGCCGTGGGCTTCGCCAAGGGCGACACCGCGCTTGCCCAGAAGGTGAGCGACACTTTGAAGGCCATGTACGATGACGGCTTCATCGCCGATCTGTGCGCCCAGTACGAGCCCATGGGCATCGAGCTGGACAACTGGATCTTGAAGTAACCGATCCGCAAGGGAGCGCCTGCCGCCGGGCAGGCGCTTTTTTGCGTTTGCAGGCCCTTCCGGGGGCTGCGGAAGGCTAAGGAGCGTCAAGCGCAGTGGATGGATCATCCCTTATCGATTCGATCGGGCTCTTCCTGGGGATGAGCGGCGATAAGATGCAGCTCTCGACCATGCTGGACCTGCTGGGCAGCGGACTTCTGCTCACGGGCCAGATATTCATCGTCACCCTCATCGGAGCCCTGCCCCTGGGCGTGCTCATAGCCCTGGGACGCATGAGCCGCTTCAAGCCCCTGGCGTGGCTCATGCGCGTCTACATCTCGTTCATGCGCGGCACGCCGCTCATGCTGCAGCTGATGGCGCTCATGTTCGGGCCCTATTACCTGTTCGGGATGCAGATGGGCACCGATTGGAAGTACTGGGCCTGCGATATCGGCTTCATCCTGAACTACGCCGCCTACTTCGCCGAGATCTACCGCTCGGGCATCCAGTCGATTCCCCGCGGCCAGTACGAGGCGGCCGAGGTGCTGGGCTACAGCCGCGGCCAGACCTTCATGCGCATCGTGCTGCCCCAGGTGATCAAGCGCATCCTGCCGGCCATGGGCAACGAGGTGATCACCCTGGTGAAGGATACCTCCCTGGCCTTCGTGCTGGGGGTGATGGAGATGTTCTCGCAGGCCAAGGCCATCGCCGCCAGCCAGGTGAGCATGCTGCCCTATATCATCGCCGCGCTTATATACTGGGGCTTCACCATCGTGGTGGAGTTCCTGCTGAACCGGGTCGAGAAGAAGCTGGATTACTACCATGACTGATGCCAACCCCCTCGTGTCCCTGCGCCATGCCCGCAAGAGCTTCGGGCAGACCGAGGTGCTCAAGGATATATCCCTGACGGTGCAGCCGGGGGAGGTCCTGGCCATCATCGGTCCTTCGGGCGGCGGCAAATCGACGCTTCTGCGCTGCTGCACCTTGCTGGAGACCCTCGACGGCGGCTCGCTCGCCTTCGCCGACTGCCCGGTGTGCACCGACGACGGCAGCGGGTCGGTTTACGGCTCGAAAGCCGACCTGGTGCGGGCCCGGCGCCATTTCGGGCTGGTGTTCCAGAACTTCAACCTGTTCCCGCACTACACGGTGCTGCGCAACCTGATAGACGCGCCCATCACCGTGCAGAAGATGCCCCGGGAGCAAGCCGAGGCCAAGGCCGTGGCCCTGCTGGACAAGATGGGCCTGGCCGGCCGGGAGTCCATGGTGCCCTGCGAGCTGTCCGGCGGCCAGCAGCAGCGCGTGGCCATCGCCCGGGCCCTCATGCTGGACCCCGACGTGCTGTTCTTCGACGAGCCCACTAGCGCGCTGGACCCCGAGCTCACCAAGGGCGTGCTGAAGGTGATCCGCGACCTGGCCGAGGAATCCATGACCATGGTCATCGTGACCCACGAGATGCGCTTCGCCCGCGATGTGGCCGACCATGTGATATTCATGGACGGCGGCGTCATCGTGGAAGAGGGTCCGGCGGCTGCCGTGATCGACGATCCCCAGCACGACCGCACCCGCGCGTTCCTGCGGGGCGACGACGCATAGACGGGGCTTTGAGCAGCCCTTTCAGCCTTCGTTCAGCTTTCTAACATACAGTTGACGGAATAACGGGTACCGCAGAATCCCCCATACCCCATGGTATCTTGGGGCAAAACGGATTCTTGCGAATCGTGCACGGAAACCGAGAGCGAAGGAGCCTGCGATGACTACCAATCCCTACGATCCCACCCGCGACCCTGCAGCCCAGCCCCCCGAGCCGCCCTATAGGGACGATCTGTCGCCTGCAGCCGCGCCTGCGCAGACGGCCCCCCTCGGCGGCACGGCCCCCGTGGGGCAGGCGGCTGCACCGGACGGGACCCGCGTCTTCGGCGAGGCCGTCACCTATACGACGCCCCAGCAGACCGAGACCTTCGCCGCTGCGGAGGCGGTACCGGCCCACGAGGGGGCCGTCAACGACGCTCCCCAGGGGCAGCATCCCTACCAGGGCCATCATGCGGCCGCCGGCTACGGCCAGCCCCCCGCGGCTCCCGGTGCGCCTGCGCCGGCCGCGGCGCCGGCCAAGGGCGGGGCGGGCAAGACGTTCCTGTTCGGCTTCCTCGGCGCCCTGGTGGCCTGCGTCATCTGCCTGGGCGGCTTCGCCGCGTGGGGTGCCTTCAACGGCTCCGGCGGCGCCACCACCACCCTGGGCGCCACCGATTCGTCGGTCATCGATGCCGTGGAGGAGGGCCAGACCCTCGCCGAGGCCGTGGCCGCCAAGGCGCTGCCCTCGGTGGTGGCCGTCTACAACTACCAGGAGCAGGCCGCATCGGGCCTCTACGGCTACGGCGGCAGCAGCACGTCGTCGGGCGACAGCCTGCAGGCAGCGGGCATGGGCTCCGGCGTGGTCATCAGCGAGGACGGCTACATCCTGACCAACTACCATGTGGTGGAGGGTGCCAGCGTGGTGCGCGTGACGGTGGACGGCACCGAGCGCGATGCCAAGTACATCGGCGGCGATAAGAGCTCCGATGTGGCCGTGGTGCGCGTCAACGACACCGAGGGCCTGGTGCCCGTCGATCTGGGCAACTCCGATGACCTGCACATAGGCGAGTGGGTCATGACCATCGGCGCGCCCCTGGGCCTCGAGCAGTCCGTGGCCACCGGCGTGGTGTCGGCCACCAACCGCTCCACCATCATGAACAGCAACGAGGAGTCCGGCAGCTTCTACGGCTCCACCTCGCCCGATTACACCTATTACCCGAACATGATCCAGACCGATGCCGTGATCAACCCCGGCAACTCCGGCGGCGCCCTGGTGGATGCCGATGGCAAGCTGATCGGCATCAACACCATGATCTCGTCCTATTCCGGCGATTACGCCGGCGTGGGCTTCGCCATCCCGGTGAACTACGCCATGGGCATCGCCTCCGATATCATCGCCGGCAAGACGCCCACCCATGCCATGCTGGGCGTGTCCATAACCACGGTGAACGCCCAGACGGCCCAGCGCTTCGGGCTGAAGGCGACCTCCGGCGCCTACATCAACGCCATCACGGCCGGTACCGGCGCCGCCGATTCCGACCTGCAGGTGGGCGATATCATCACGGCCATCGACGGCACGGCCGTGGCCTCGGCCACCGATGTGACCCTCGAGGTGCGCGCCCACAACGTGGGGCAGACGGTCACCGTGACGGTGGACCGCAACGGCGCGACCCAGGAGATTCCAGTGGTGCTGAGCTCCGACGAGAACCTGCTGTCATCCGGCCAGCCCCAGAGCGACAACGGCGACAGCCAGCAGGCCCCCAGCAGCCCCTACGGGTCCGACGGCGGCCAGAACCAGCGCAACCTGGAGGACCTCCTGAGGCTCTTCGGCATGTAGCCCCCGCATCCATAGTCTTTCATCGGAAAGCCCCGAGGCCTAGGCCCCGGGGCTTTCAAATGGGGTAATATGGTCTGAACGGAAAACGCGGGGATAAGGAGCGTCATGGCTGACGATTACAAGTACAAGCGCGTGCTTCTGAAGCTGTCCGGCGAGGCCCTGGCGGGCGACCTCGGCTACGGCATCGACCCGAAGGTGGTAGACGACCTGGCCGAGCAGATCGGCGAGATAGTCCATGACGGCGTGCAGGTCGCCATCGTGGTGGGCGGCGGCAACATCTTCCGCGGCCTGGCGGGCTCCGCCGAGGGCATGGACCGCGCCCAAGCCGACTACATCGGCATGCTGGCCACGGTGATGAACGCCCTGGCCCTGCAGGACGCCTTCGAGCGCCACGGCATCTTCAGCCGCGTGCAGTCGGCCATCAACATGCTGCAGGTGTCCGAGCCCTACATCCGCCGCCGCGCCGAGCGCCATCTGGAGAAGGGCCGCGTGGTCATCCTGGCCGCCGGCACCGGAAACCCCTATTTCACCACCGACACCACCGCGGCCCTGCGGGCCTGCGAGCTCGATGTGGACTGCCTGATGAAGGCCACGAAGGTGGACGGCGTCTACGACAGCGACCCCATGCAGAACCCCGATGCCGTGAAATACGACGAGATCTCCTATATGGACGTGCTGGCCAAGGAGCTGCATGTGATGGATGCCACGGCCACGTCGCTGTGCATGGACAACGATATGCCCATGATCGTCTTCGACCTTACCAAGCGCGGGAACATCGCCCGGGCCCTGAAGGGCGAGAACGTGGGCACCACCGTACGGTAGCAGGCTCGTATACAGGACAGGAGAGGAAGCATCATGGATATCGATACCGCATTGGGCCAGGCCCGCCAGAAGATGGACAAATCCCTCGAGGCCCTGCAGGCGGCTTTCGGCAGCGTGCGCACCGGCCGGGCTAATGCCAAGGTGCTCGACCGCATCACCGTCGAGTACTACGGCTCCCAGACCCCGGTCAACCAGATAGCCGGCATCAAGTCGCCCGATGCCCACATGCTGGTCATCGAGCCCTGGGACAAGGGCGCGCTGAAAGCCATCGAGAAGGCCATCCAGGAAAGCGACCTGGGCGTGACCCCTTCCAACGACGGCGCGGTCATACGGCTGCCGTTCCCGTCGCTGACCGAGGAGCGCCGCCGCGAGCTGGTGAAGCAGTGCAAGAACTACGCCGAAGAGGCGCGCGTGTCCATCCGCAACGCCCGCCGCGATGCCAACAACATGCTGGCGAAGGCCCAGAAGGACGACGAGCTGACCGAGGATGATGTGCGCTCGGGCGAGGCGGCGGTGCAGAAGCTCACCGATTCGTTCATCGCCAAGGTGGACGAGGCTTTCAAGAAGAAGGAAGCGGAGGTCATGGAAATCTAGGCGACGATGCCTTGGGGCTTCCTTGCAGGCTTTTACGGATGTCCGCTGCTGGGAAAGGGCGGCATCCAGTCGCTCGGACAGTCCTGCTTTGGCGGAAAGCCCACTGGGCTTTCCGCGTCGTGCGGAACTCGCTTTGTGGATGCTGCCCTTTCCCAGCAGCTGCTTGGTTCCGGGTCGTATCGCTATGAGTAACGGGTGCTATGAATAAACCGCTTGCTGACATATTTCCTGCATTGCCGGAGGGGCTTTCTTACGAGGGGTTGGATGCTTCTCGCATACCCTCGCATGTGGCGGTGATCATGGATGGGAACGGGCGGTGGGCCAAGAAGCGGGCGCTCAACCGGCTGCGGGGGCACAAGGCGGGTATCGAGGCGGTGCGCGAGATCATCCGCTGCGCTTCCGATCTGGGGGTGCGCTACCTCACCATCTATTCCTTCAGCACCGAGAACTGGAAGCGGCCCGCCGACGAGGTCGACGGGCTGATGGAGCTGTTCGCCAAGACCATGCTGGCCGAGGTGGACGGGCTGCACGACGAGAACGTGCGCGTCATGACCATCGGGGACCTGTCGGTGCTGCCGGCCGAGACCCGCGAGGCCTTCCGCGAGGCCTGGGACAAGACCTGCCATAACACGGGCATGACCCTGGTGGTGG
>CANOBU010000062.1 GCA_947564425.1 uncultured Eggerthellaceae bacterium | reverse complement strand
CCTCGCATGGCTACGGCTGAAGATAAGGGTAAGAAGATCGGCAAGAACACGAACCGCCGCAACCTGTGGCTGCTCATCGTGACCACGGTGCTCATGGTGATATCGGTCGTCCTGTTCATGCCGCCGGACCAGAAGATCAACCAGGGCCTGGACGTGCAGGGCGGCCTGTCGGTGGTGCTCACCGCCAGCTCCACGACGGGCGAGGCCATCACCGATGAGGATATGGAGACCAGCCGCGCCATCATCGAGAGCCGCGTGAATGCCCTGGGCGCTTCCGAGGCCGTGGTGCAGGTGCAGGGCACCAACCAGATCCTGGTGCAGATCCCCGGCCTCTCCGATACCCAGACGGCCCTTGACACCATCGGCAAGACGGGCAAGCTCGAGTTCGCCCGTCTGGACTCCTTCACCGACGAGGAGGTGAAGAGCGCCATCGAGTCGGGCAACTACGGCGACCAGAGCACCCTTACCGACGACTACGGCAACACGTTCGTCAATACCGATGCCGAGGGCCTGAAGGTCGAAGAGGGCACCTACACCCCCATGGTGACCGGCGAGAACATCGAGCGCGTGAATGTGGGCCGCGAGTCCGAAACCTCCACTTACTATGCAGTGAACATCGATTTGGACAGCCCCGGCACCCAGGCCTTCGCCGAGGCATCCCGCGATCTGGTGTCCGACCGGGGCCAGATCGTCATCATCCTGGACGGCGAGGTGCAATCGGCCCCCGCCGTGCAGTCCGAGATACCCAACGGCAACGTGTCCATAACGGGCAACTACACGCTCGAGCAGGCCCAGGCCCTCGAGACGGTGCTCGAGAGCGGCTCGCTGCCCGTCAGCTTCCAGTACTCCCAGAGCCAGGTGGTCGGCCCCACCTTGGGCCAGGATGCCCTGCGCACCGGTGTGCTGGTGGCCATCATCGGGCTTCTGCTGGTCATGCTGTACCTCATCTTCTTCTATAAGGGCCTGGGCCTGCTTACGGCAGGCGCGGTGATTGTGTTCGCCGTGCTGTACCTGGGCATCCTGGTGGCGCTCTCGGCTTTCCACCTGTTCAGCCTGACCCTGGCCGGCATCGCCGGCATCGTGCTTACCATCGGTATGGCGGCGGACTCGTCGGTGCTCACCGTGGAGCGCTTCCGCGAGGAGATCCGCATGGGCAAGAGCGTCAAGGCGGCCTCCATCTCGGGCGTGAAGCACGGCATCCTCACCTCCATCGATGCCGACCTGGTGTCATTGGTGTCGGCGCTGTGCCTGTTCTTCCTGGCATCGGCTTCGGTCAAGGGCTTCGGCCTGACGCTTTCCATCGGCATCATCTGCGACATCGTGATGATGCTGCTGTTCAAGGCCCCGATCATCCGCCTGTTGGCTCCGCGGGTTATGGCGAAGCACCCCGGGTTCTGGAACATCAAGGACGGCCAGATCGCCGCTAAGAAGTACGCCGATTTGGGTGCGGTCCTGGGCGTCTCCGCCGGCGATGCCGACCTGGGCGAGCAGCTGGATTGCAAGAAGGTCGATGCCGAGGCAGAGGCCCGTGGCGGGGCCGCCGGCCTGAAGGTGGCCGAGTCCGTCCATAACCTGAAGGGCCGCTTCATCAAGCATGACATTAATTTCATGGGGGCCCGCAAGGTGTTCCTGAGCATCTCGGCCGTGCTGGTGGTGCTCGCCATCGGCTTTTTGGGCTTCCGCGGCCTGAACCTGGGCATCGAGTTCGTGGGCGGCACCTCCATCACCTTCCACGATACGGGCGACCTCACCCTGGAAGAGCTGCGCGGCGCCTTTGCCGACGCAGGCCAGCCCGAGGTGACGCTGCAGACCACCAGCTCCGACGGCCAGGAGGGCTTCCTGGCCCGCATGGCGGTGACCGATGCGCAGGAGGCTACCGAGATAGCCAACGGCATCGCCGACGACTTCGACCTGACCACCGAGAACTTCGAGGTGACCACCATCGGCCCCGACTGGGGATCCAGCGTGATCAACCAGTCGCTTCTGGCCTTCATCGTGTCCCTGGCGCTGATCATCATATACATCGGCATCCGCTTCGAATTCAAAATGGGCGTGGTGGCCGTGGTGGTGCTGTTGCACGACCTGCTGATCGTGGTGGGTATCTACGCCCTGGTGGGCCGCGAGTTCACACCGAATGCCGTGGCTGCCCTGCTCACCATCATCGGCTACTCGCTCTACGACACCGTGGTGGTGTTCCATCGCATCACCGATAACGCGAAGAGCCTCGATCTGAAGTGCTCCTTCTACACCATGGCCAACCTGTCGCTGAACCAGGTGTTCATCCGCTCTATCAACACCACGGTGACCTCTACCATCCCGGTGCTGGCCATGCTGCTGTTCGGCGGCGAGACCCTGCAGGACTTCGCCTTCGCCATGGTTATCGGCCTGATCATCGGCTGCTACTCGTCCATCGCCGTGGGCACGCCGCTGTTCGCCATGTGGAAGAACCGCGAGCCCAAGTTCGCGAAGCTCTATGCCAAGTACGGCCCGACCATCGGCAACTTCGACTTCCAGCGCACCGGTGCCGGCATGGCCGGCTCGCTGGGCAATTCCAAGGCTGCGCGCCTGAAGACGGCCCGCGCCAAGGCGGCCGATGCCGAGGCGGCCCTCGGCGGCATCGAGGTCGATATCGTTGCGGAGGGGGAAGATGGCGAAGGGGTCATCGATACCATGGTGATCAGCGGGGGCGGCTCCAATGCCCTGGGCCCCGATGGGAAGCCCCTCTACCAGCAGACGGTCCATAACCCCAATAAGATGAAGCGCAAGAAGAAGAAATAGCCGCGAACATGCGTCAGCGCGGGGCTTGCTTCGGCGGGCCCCGTTTTTCGGTCCCGGAAGGAAGGAGCCCCCATGCGCACCGGAAGCAACCCGAATTTCTGCCCCCCTGTCGAAGAGGGCACCGTGTTTTCCCTCGAGGACGAGAACGGCGATACCGTCTCGCTGGAATTCTTGGGCCTGGTGCTGCACGGCGGGCGCCGCTACGGATTCTTCTTCCCCGTTACAGAGGACGAGCCGGCGCTTTCCTCGGGCGAGGTGGTCATCTTGGAGGTGACGGCGGTAGACGACGAGGACCAGCCGGAAGAGTTCGAGCTGGTGGATGACGACGCCATCGCCGACGAGGTCTACGGGGTGTTCCGCGAGGTTGCCGCCGACCTCTACGATTTCCTATAGCATCGAAAGCGCTACGGTGGCCGCTGCCAGGGCCGCCAGCGCCAGGGCGGCCCAGCGGTCGCGGGCCCCGAAGGCCAGGGGGCGCAGCCGCGTGCGCCCTTGGGAGCCGTGGTAGCAGCGGGCGTCCATGGCCGCCGAAAGCGTATCGGCATGGCGGAACACGCTGGCGAACAGCGGTACGATGAGGCTGGCCAGGGCGGCCGGTCCGCTGCGGAAGGGGCTGGTAGCCAGATTGGCGCCCCGGGCCACCTGGGCGGTGCGGATGTCGCGGAACTCATCGGTGAACTGCGGGAGGAACCGCAGGGCCAATCCCATGACGAAGGCGAATTCGTGGGCCGGGAACCCCCAGCGCCCCAAAGGCGCCAGCAGGCGCTCCAGGGCCTCGGTGATATCGAGGGAGGGGGTGGTCAGCGTGAGCAGGCTGCCCGAGAGCAGCAGCAGCGTCAGCCGCAGGCCGATGAACAGGGCGCTGCGCATCCCGGCCTCGCTTATGCGCAGCCAGCCCCAATCCGCCAAGGGCGCGCCCCCCTGTACGAAGAACAAGTTGAATAGGGCCGTGATGGCGATGATGAACGAGAGCGGCGCAATGGAGCGCAGGGCCTGGGAAAGCGGTATTCGCCCCAAGGGGAAGAGGCACGCGATGGCAAGGGCGACGAACCCCAGGGCCAGGAAGTTCTGCGCCAGGAACACGATGACCACCAGGGCCAGGGTGCCCAGCAGCTTGGTGCGGGGGTCCAGACGATGCAGGGGGCTGTCTGCTTTCCAATAGCGCCCGAAGAGGGCCTTGCCGCCCATAGCGCCCTAGAGCCCCTGCCTATGGCGGGCGGCAACGGCCCGGGCCACGTCGCCGATGGCCGGTATGCGGTCGAAGTCCGCTTCCAGGCCCAGGGCCAGGGCCACGCGGTAGGTGCGGGGGATGCCCAGTCCGATCGCCTCGAGCCCTGCAGCATCCGAGAATACCGCCAGCGGGTCGCCCGAGGCGAATATGCGCCCCCGGTTGAGCACGAGCACGCGGTCGGCCAGGGCACCGATGTCATCCATATTGTGCGACACCATGACCACGGTGAGCCCCTGGGTGCGGTGCAGATCCTCGATGAGGGCCAGCAGGCGGTCGTGGGAGCGCGGGTCCAGGCCGGCTGTGGGCTCGTCCAGTATGAGCGTCTGGGGCTCCATGGCCAGCACCCCCGCCACGGCTACGCGGCGCTGTTGGCCGCCGGACAGGGCGAAGGGGCTCTTGTCCTTCAGGTCGCGGTAGCTCAGATGCACGCGCTCCAGGGCCTCCTGCACGCGGCGGTCCACCTCGTCTTCGGAAAGCCCCAGGTTGCGCGGGCCGAAGGCCACGTCGTCGGCCACGGTGGCGGCGAACAGCTGGCGCTCCGGATACTGGAACACCATGCCCACGGAATGGCGGGCCTCGGCGGCAGCCCGCTTGTCGGCCAGGTCGCGGCCTTGCAGCCGCACGGTGCCCGCGGCGGGCTGCAGCAGGCCCCCGGCCAGCTGCATGAGCGTGCTCTTCCCCGAGCCGGTATGGCCGGCGATGGCCAGGAACTCCCCCTGGTTCAGGCTGAACGACACATCGCGCAGCGCCCAGGGCTCGTCGGGCCGGTTGCCCCAGCCGTCGCCCGCTGCATCGTCGGTGGCAGCCTCTGCCTTGGAAGGGGAGGGCTCATAGCTGAACGACACATTCTGGAAGGTCAGCAGCGGTTCCGGTGCGGATGCTGGGACAGCCGTCTGAATCGCAGAGGGCTCCGCCGGTTTACTGCACCGAACCGGCTCCGCATCCGCACCCAGCAGCGCCTGCAGCTGCGCTATCAGCTCGCCTTCCCCCAGGCAGGTTTCCACCGGAACGCCCTGGGCCTGCAGCTTGCGGCACAGCTGTACGGCGAAGGGGCTGTCCAGCTCCAGGTGCTCCAAGGCCGCCCCGTCGGTCAGCACCTCTTCGGGGGTGCCATCCAGTGCCAGGCTTCCCTCGTGGAGCACCGCCACGCGGTCGCAGGCGGCGGCCTGGTCCATGAAGTGGGTCACCATCACGATGGTGAAGCCGCCGTCGTGCAGGGTGCGGCACAGGGCCATCAGCCCCTCGCGCCCCTGGGGGTCCAGCATGGCGCTGGCTTCGTCCAATATGAGGATCTGCGGCTCCATGGCCAGCACCCCCGCCACGGCCACGCGCTGTTTCTGACCGCCGGAGAGCTCATGGGTCTGGCTCTGCTCGAAACCCGCCAGCCCCACCTTCCCCAGCGCTTCCGTGACGCGGCGCCGCAGCTCGTCGGGGGGCAGGCCCAGGTTCTCGGGACCGAAGGCCACCTCGTCCTCTACCTTGCCGGCCACTATCTGGTCATCGGGATTCTGGAACACCATGCCGGCATTGCTGCGGATGAAGTAGGTGCAGGCGGGGTCGGCCGTGGGGCGCCCCAGCACCTCCACCGTGCCCCGGTCGGGCACGAGCAGCGCATTGATGTGCTTGGCGAAGGTGGATTTCCCGCTGCCGTTGCCCCCCAGCACTGCCAGGAAGGCGCCCGGCTCGATGGAGATGCCCAGGTTGTCCAGGGCTGCCTTGCGCCCGTCGTAGGAGAAGCTGACGCTATGGAAGTCGACGATGCCCATGGGTTGCGGCTCAGCGGCCCTTCACCTGGTCTTTCTCGGGTGTTATGAGATTCGAGATGCTCTTATACACCAGGGCCGTCAGCAGGCTCACTGCGACGCCCTTGATCACGTTGAAGGGCACGATGGCGGGCATGACCAGGGCCAGAACGGCATCGAAGGGCATGCCGTAGAACAGCGGGTCGATCACCAGGTTGGCGATGGTTACGCCGATAATCAGGCAGATGGTGGCCACGACCAAGCCGATGACGGCCCCCTTCAGGGTGCGGTTGCGCTTGTATATGGCTGCCGAAGGGGCGATGAACGCCACGGCGACGATCGAGCTCATGAGGCAGCCCACCCAGTTGCCGGTGATGGCGGCGTGGGCCACGGCGCAGGCGATGCCCACCAGCAGGCCCGGTCCGGGCCCGTAGGCGAAGCCCACCACGGTGGAGGGTACCAGCGCCACATCGAGCTTCAGGAACGATGCCGCCGGGAACAGTGGGAACGCGATGAAGCTGAGCAGGATGGCTATGGCGCACATCAGTGCCATGACCACCAGTTGCTTGGTGGTCCATCGGTTGCGGTTCTGGGGGGTTAGGGGGGTATTCTGTGCATAGTTGTCCATAGGAGACCTCCTGTCTCTTCCATCCGGACTTTAACCGTCGGTCCCGGAGTTCCACCGGGTCAGCCTGGGGGCCGCAGGTTCGCACGGGCCTGCGGGCCAGGGTCGCGGACTTTCACCGCCGGTGAGGAATTCCACCTCGCCCTGAAACAGATACGCAGCCGATTATAGCCGCAGCCTCCCGGTCTGGCAACGGGAGGGCGGGGGAGGGGGTATAATCCGATGCAAGGCACCCGTTTCCCTGAAAGAAAGAAACCATGGCAGATATCACCTACGGAGATTTGGATAGAGGCCGCGTAGAGGCGGCGGTGCACGAGCTGCTGGCCGCCATCGGGGAGGACCCCGATCGCGAGGGGCTGCAGGAGACCCCGGCCCGCGTCGCCCGCGCCTGCGAGGAGATATTCGCGGGGATGCACGAGAATCCCGCCGACCATCTGCGCAAGCAGTTCCACGAGGCGGATCACGAGGAGATGGTCATCGTGCGCGATATCCCCTTCACCTCGATGTGCGAGCACCACCTGCTGCCCTTCAACGGCAAGGCCCATGTCGCCTATATTCCGCGCAAGGGCCGTATAACCGGGCTTTCCAAGATCGCGCGCTGCGTCGAGGGGTTCGCCCGCCGCCCCCAGGTGCAGGAGCGCCTGACATCCCAGATAGCCGATGCCTTCATGGAGGCCCTGGAGCCGTTGGGGGTGTTGGTGGTGCTCGAGGCCGAGCATATGTGCATGACGGCCCGCGGTGTTCGCAAACCGGGCTCGACCACCGTGACCTCGGCCGTGCGGGGGACGTTCCGGTCGAACCAGCGCACCCGCGACGAGGCCTTGGCCCTGTTCAGGTCTTAGGGCGCCTCGCCATGGAGCCGTCTGGAGAAGGGGAGGGCCGCAGGCGCCGGAAGCGGGAGACCATATGGAGCCTCCCCTTCGCCATACTGATGGCGGTGAATCTCTTCCAATCCATGGCGGCGTTCATGACGAACACCACCTTGCCCGTGCTCGCCGATGCCATGGGTGCCAATGCGGCCATGGTGGGGGTGATGGTGAGCTCCTTCACGGTATCGTCCCTGCTCATCAGGCCCTTCGCAGGGCCCGCCTTCGACAGCTTCTCGCGCAAAGCGCTGCTTCTGGCTTCGCAGGCCACTATCGCATTCTCGCTGTTTCTGTACGGGGTGGTCGATTCCTTCGGGCTCCTCATCGCCGTGCGCTTGCTGCATGGGGTGGGCATCGGGTGCAGCGGTCCTCTGGCCATGTCGCTGGTTTCGGAGTACCTGCCGGCCTCGAAGTTCGCCAGCGGCATAAGTATCTATGCGCTCGCTCAGTCGTTCGCCCAGGTCGTGGGCCCTGCCGCAGGCCTCTATCTCGTCGGCGCGGTGGGGTTCTCGGCCTCCTATTCCCTGGCTTCGGCCAGCGTGCTGGCGGCCATGGTGGGCGTGCTGTTCATCAGGGAGCCCGCGCGGGAGCGCCTGCCCTATCAGCTGAAGCCGTCGCGCATGTTCGCGCGCGAGGCCGTGGGGAAGGCGGCTGTGCTGATGCTGCTGTCCGCCTCGTTCTCGTGCATGGGGTCGTACGTGGTTCTGTACGGCTACGAGCGCGGCGTCGTGCAGATGGGCCTGTTCTTCGTGGTGTATTCCCTCTGCCTGCTGGTTACGCGCCCGGTTCTGGGGAATCTGGCGGACCGGCTGGGCACGCCGCGGGTCCTACTGATGGGGATAGCATTCTTCGCTGCCTCCTATATCGCCCTGTCGCAGGCGGATGACCTGGGCGGCTTCCTGTTGGCAGCCGTCATCGGCTCGGCGGGTTTCGGCTGCTGCGGGCCGCTTCTGCAATCCCTGGCGTTGGCATCGGTGCCTATCGAGCGCCGCGGTGCTGCCAGCAACACCGCCTTCACGGGCCTCGACCTGGGCATGCTGTGGGGTCCGCTGGTAGGCGGCGGCGTGGTGGAGATGCTGGCCGGCCCCCTGGGGAGCCAGGCTGCGGCCTATTCCGCCATGTGGCTGATCATGCTGGTGCCCATAGCCGCCGCGCTTGCCTTCGTGCTGCATTGGGGCCTTAAGAGGCGCAGGCGGGGATAGGGCTGCCGGAATCTGCCGGGACCTGCAAGCTGGATATGCTATCGTTCTGCTATCCGAAAGCAATGAAACGTTAGGGGGAGCGTTTATGGAATCGGATACATCCCGTAACGAACCGCAGAGCTATCTTCTGTGGCCTATGCGCGATCTAGTGGGATATTCATGTTTCGTCGCATGGGTATTCGTACAGGAGCTGGCTGCTGCTTCTCCCCTTGATGCGGTTGGAGTCGGGGGGGGGGCGTTGATTCGCTGCCCCGGCTTATCTTCTATGCTTCGGCTTTGATCGGGGGCATCCTGCTTCCTTGGCTGCGCGTTCCCATGGCGATGTCGAGAAACGCCATCGCCATCGCTGTCGCTTCGATTCTCTGCGCAGCTTCCTCTATCCCGTCTTTCGTTGCCTCGCCGATTCTTTTGGAATGCATTGCGCGGTTGGGTTCGGGGTTGGGACTCTGTCTCCTCTTCTATTTCTGGATCTGCAGGATGACCGTTTCCGATAAACGGCAGAAGCTCGTTCTTATCTGCGGATCGTATCTGGTCGGTGCGATCTTCCTCTGCCTGCTGCCCTTCATAGACGCGTTTGCCGGATTCATCATTGCAGCGTTGCCCAT
>CANOBU010000061.1 GCA_947564425.1 uncultured Eggerthellaceae bacterium | reverse complement strand
CGGTACTCGGGGCTGATGGTGGGGTCGGTGTAGGTTTTCTTCGATTTGTCGTCCTTGATGTACAGCCGCATGGCGGGCTTCAGGGCTTTGCCGGTGTACTCGGTCAGGCTCTTTTCGACGTACTTGCGGTTGTCGATGTAAATCTGCTTATCCTCGTCCCAGCTCATACCGCTCTGCCAGGTTTTCGAGGTCTTGCCATAATTGGTATTCTTGCTCCACTTGCTATCCACCATGAGCATCATCAGATCGTCGTTCTTATAGGCGGTCTGCAGGTTGGTCACCTTGGCCTTCTTGGCGGTGGCCTTCGTCGCCTTGGCGGTGGGTGCCGCGATCTGGGCGGCCTTCAGCTCGGCGGCGTGGGCCTGGCCGGCCGGAGCCAGGGCCAGGGCCGGCATCATACCCAGGGCCAGAACGGCGGCCATGGCGATGCCGATGATCTTCTTGCTCAAAGTCATTTGCATGGATATTCCTTTCTCCCATCAATCCATTAACGATGACGCTACTTTAGCACTTTGAAATCACCATTTCTACAAATCTCGGTAACGTTTTCGTCAACAGATTCCGGGCTTCCGCGAAGCCTCGGCCACGACCGGGAGAAACTTCCGGAAAGGGGAGCGGGTGTCCGCAATCGGTGCGTTTCGGTAAGCGGAGCCAGCGATACCGCCCCTTGGAATCCGGCGCTCTGCACCCTTGGGGCATCGCCCTGCCGGCCGCTCTTCGCTCCGTCCCTCTGCGGGCTATTTCGCCTGCCGCCACCGTTCCGCGTCATTGCGCTTTCTACGTGGCATAATAGACCGAAAACCCCGATGGAAGGAACGCCCATGGAAACGAAGGATGCCTGGCAGAAGTACACCCCCGCCGACCTGGAGCAGGTGGAGGCCCTGGCCGAGGATTACCGGCAGTTCATAAGCGCCAACAAGACCGAGCGCGAGTTCGCCGAGGCGGCCATGCAGCGCGCCCGCCAGGCCGGCTACCAGGACCTCGAGGCCCTCTACGAGGCCGGCACGGCCCTGAAGCCCGGCGACAAGGTGATGGCCTGCAAGCACGGCAAGGCGGTCATCCTGGCCCATATCGGCATCGCGCCTCTGGCCGACGGCTTCAACATACTGGGGGCCCACATCGACTCGCCTCGCCTGGACCTGAAGCAGAACCCCCTGGTGGAGCGCAACGGCCTGCTGCACTTCGACACCCACTACTATGGCGGCATCAAGCACTACCAGTGGGTCACGCTGCCCCTGGCCCTGCATGGCGTCATTGCCAAGGAGGACGGCACCAAGGTGCGCGTGAATGTGGGCGAGGACGCCGGCGACCCCGTGTTCTGCGTGTCGGACCTGCTGATACACCTGGCCCGCGAGCAGATGGAGAAGACGGGCAACAAGATTGTCGAGGGCGAGGACCTGGATGTGCTCATCGGCAGCCGTCCCCTGAAGGTGCCCGAGGATGTGCCCGACGACCAGAAGACCCCCCTGCAGAAGATGGCTGCCAAGGACCCCGTGAAGGCCTACACGCTGCAGCTTCTGGCCGATAAGTACGACATGGTGGAAGAGGATCTGCTGTCCGCCGAGATCGAGGTCGTTCCCGCCGGCCCGGCTCGCGATCTGGGCTTCGACCGTTCCATGATACTGGGTTACGGCCACGACGATTCCTCCTGCGCCTTCCCGTCGCTTTTGGCCCAGCTGGCCCTGGACGAGACCCCCGAGCGCACCGCCCTGACGGTGCTGGTGGACAAGGAGGAGATCGGCAGCGTGGGCGCCACCGGCATGGATTCCCAGTTCTTCGAGAACGTGGTGGCGGTGATCATGGCCCTGGCCGGCGAGGAGGGCGACCTGAAGCTGCGCCATGCCCTGGAGTACTCCCAGATGCTCTCCAGCGATGTGTCGGCGGCCCTCGACCCGGCCTATGCCAGCGTGTTCGAACCCAACAACGCCGCCTACCTGGGCCACGGCCTGGTGTTCAACAAGTACACGGGTGCCCGGGGCAAATCCGGCTCCAACGACTCCTCCGCGGAGTTCGTGGCCCGGGTGCGCCGCATCATGAACCGGGCCGGCGTGTCGTTCCAGACGGCGGAGCTCGGCAAGGTGGATGCGGGCGGCGGCGGCACCATCGCCTACATCCCGGCGAAGTACGGC
This sequence comes from uncultured Eggerthellaceae bacterium, assembly GCA_947564425.1. Classification (GTDB taxonomy): domain Bacteria; phylum Actinomycetota; class Coriobacteriia; order Coriobacteriales; family Eggerthellaceae; genus UBA9715. The sequence goes on along the minus strand of CANOBU010000061.1, from coordinate 7,035 downwards.
ATGGACGTGATCGACTCCGGCGTGGCGGTGCTCTCGATGCATGCTCCGTGGGAGGTCGTGAGCAAGGCCGACCTGTACGAGGCGTTCAGGGGATACGTGGCATTTTTGAAGGCCGAGCGCGTATAATGTCAACCAGTGTTTTCAGCGGAAGGGAGAATCTGTGGCTTACTATTTCGAAGAACCGTCGCGTACATTCAACGAGTACCTGCTGGTACCGGGTTATACTTCGGAAGACACCATTCCGCAGAACGTCAGCCTGAAAACACCCCTGGTGAAATACCGCCGCGGCAAGGAAGAGCCTGCTATCAGCCTTTCCATTCCCATGGTGTCGGCCATCATGCAGGCCGTCTCCGACGATAAGATGGCCATCGCCCTGGCCACCGAGGGGGGCCTGTCCTTCATCTACGGTTCGCAGTCCATCGAGGACCAGGCGGCCATGGTGGCCCGCGTGAAGGATTACAAGGCCGGTTTCGTCACCTCCGATTCCAACCTGTCGCCCGACATGACCTTGGGCGATGTGGTGAAGCTGCACGAGGAGTTCGGCCATTCCACCATGCCGGTGACCGAGAACGCCGAGCCCCACGGCAAGCTGCTGGGCATCGTGACCGAGCGCGACTACCGCCTGTCGCGCATGTCGCTGGACGAGAAGGTTTCCTCGTTCATGACCCCGCGCGAGAAGCTGATCGTGGCCCCCGCCGACACATCCCTGAAAGAGGCCAACGACATCATCTGGGACCATAAGCTGAACTCGCTGCCCATCGTGGACGCCCAGGACCACCTGATGTACCTGGTGTTCCGCAAGGACTACGACTCCCATAAATCGAACCCCGACGAGATGCTCGATGCCCACAAGCGCTACATGGTGGGCGCCGGCATCAATTCCCGCGACTACGCCGAGCGCGTGCCCGCCCTGGTGGAGGCCGGCGTCGACGTGCTGTGCATCGATTCCTCCGAGGGCTACTCGGTGTGGCAGAAGAAGACCATCGACTGGATCCGCGAACATTACGGCGACGACGTGAAGGTGGGCGCCGGCAACGTGGTGGACGAGGAGGGCTTCCGCTTTTTGGCCGAGGCCGGGGCCGACTTCATCAAGATCGGCATCGGCGGCGGCTCCATCTGCATCACCCGCGAGCAGAAGGGCATCGGCCGCGGCCAGGCCACGGCCACCATCGAGGTAGCCAAGGCCCGCAACCGCTACTTCGAGGAAACGGGCATCTACATCCCGCTTTGCTCCGACGGCGGCATCGTCTACGACCACCACATCACCCTGGCTCTGGCCATGGGGTCCGACTTCGTCATGCTGGGCCGCTACTTCGCCCGCTTCGACGAGGCCCCCAGCGACCGCGTGAACATCAACGGCTCCTATATGAAGGAGTACTGGGGCGAGGGTTCCAGCCGCGCCCGCAACTGGCAGCGCTACGACCTGGGCGGCGACAAGAAGGGCCTCACCTTCGAAGAGGGCGTGGATTCCTACGTGCCCTATGCCGGCCCGCTGAAGGACAACGTGAACGTCACCCTTTCCAAGGTGCGCTCCACCATGTGCAACTGCGGAGCGCTCTCCATCCCGGAGCTGCAGGAGAAGGCGAAGCTCACGGTGGTGTCCTCCACCTCCATCGTCGAGGGCGGCGCCCACGACGTGCTGCTGAAGGACCAGACACCCTACGTCTCGAACACCTCGGTGCGCTAGACCGGGGGCGACCCCATCTTAGGGACGGGCCCCGCGAGGGGAAGGCCCCCGGCGCACTCCTCGCTTCGCTGCGGGGGTTGCGCCGGGGGCCTTCCCCTCGCGGGGCCCTCTTCGTTGTCGGGGTGCGGCGGTCGGGCGGGGCATTGTGGGCTATACTTTCCCTATGCGCATCATGGCCTTGGACATAGGGGAGAAGCGGGTGGGGGTTGCCATCTGCGATCCCGGCGAGCGCGTGGCATCGCCGGTGTGCGTTCTTCCGGCCGCCGAGGTGGAAGCCGCCGCCGCGCCCTTCCGCCGCCTGCTGGACGATTGGCAGCCCGAGCTGCTGCTGTGCGGCCTGCCCATCACCCTGGCCGGTGAGGAGGGTCCCCAGGCCCAGCGGGTGCGGGCCGTGGCGCAGGCGGTGGCCGAAGCCGCCGACCTGCCGCTGGAATTCGCCGATGAGCGGCTGAGTTCCGTCCAGGCCAAACGTAGTTTGCGTGAAAAGGGCTACGACCAGAAGGCCATGAAGGGCAAAGTGGATATGATAGCGGCAAGTCTGTTCTTGCAGGCATGGCTGGATGGCCGCTGCGAGTCCGAGAAACGATAAGGGAGCCTATGTCACCGAGAAGAAACGTCACCTACTCCGCGCGTCCCACCCATGCCGCCCGCCAAGCCCATGCCAAGGGCGAGAAGCTCTTCCGCACCTACGACACCAGCTATATCCGCCCCAAGCGCAGCCCCATCCCCGCCATCGTGTGCATCGTGGTGCTGGTGGTGGCCGTCGTCGCCATCGTGGTGGGCGTGCTGGCCTTCACCCGCGGCTGCTCTGCCGGCAACCTGGTACCCGCCGGCACCCAGGTGGAAGTGGTGGTGAACGAAGGCGAGGGGGCCAATTCCGTAGCCGACAGCCTGGTGGAAGCGGGGCTCATCGCCCGGCCGAACGAGTTCACCGACCGCCTGCGCGCCATGGGGGCCGAGAACAGCCTGCATCCCGGGACCTACACCCTGGTCGGCGGCCAGTCCGTCGACGAGATGATCGCCACCCTGCAAACGCCCGTCGCCGCGGTGATGTTCACCGTGCCCGAGGGTTCCACCGTGCAGCAGACGGCCGATATCGTGGCCCAGGCCAGCAAGGGCGCCATCACGGCAGCCGACTTCACGGCCGCTGCGGCCGATGCCTCGGCCTACGCTGCCGAATTCCCCTTCCTGGCCAGCGCTGGCACCCACAGCCTGGAAGGATTCCTGTTCCCCAAGAGCTACCCCATCGACGATGACTCCACGGCCGATTCCCTCATCCGCGCCATGCTGACGCAATTCGGCGAGGAAACCGCCGGCCTGGACTTCGGCTATCCCGAATCCTACGACCTGTCGCTCTACGATGCCGTGAACCTGGCCTCCATCATCGAGAAGGAGGATGACGGCCCCCATCGCGCCGAGGTGGCCTCGGTGTTCTACAACCGCCTGCGCGACGGTTGGATGCTGCAGTCCGACGCCACCATGGCCTACGCCATAGGCCATGAGCCCACGGCCGAGGATATCGCCACCTACGACGACTACAACACCTACTTCATCGAGGGGCTGCCGCCCACGCCCATCAACTCGCCCTCGCTTGCATGCCTGCAGGCGGTGTGCTCGCCGGCCGACACCTCGTACTATTACTTCTATTACGACGATGACGGCAACGTCAGCTTCAGCGAGACCTACGAAGAGCATCAGGCCACCTACGAATAGCGGGTAGCGCCCTCCGATGGTCTTCAGCTCCCTGGCGTTCATCTGCGTATTCCTGCCCGCCGTATTCCTGCTGCACCAGGCCATCCCCGGCATAAGGGGGAAGAACCTGCTGCTTATCGTGGCGAGCTTGGTGTTCTATGCCTACGGCGAGCCCGTCTACATCCTGCTGATGCTGGCCTCCACCATTGTGAACTGGGCCTTCGCCTTGGCTATCGGCCGGGCCCAGACGGCCGGCGCCGAAGACGGCCGCCGTTCCCGCAGCGCGAAGCTGGCCGTCGCCGCCGCCGTGGCGGTGAACCTGGGGCTGCTGGGCGTGTTCAAGTATGCGGCCATGGCCGTGGGCACCGTGGATGGCCTGTTCGGCCTGGGGCTGCAGGCCCCTGCCCTGGCGCTGCCCCTGGGGATATCCTTCTATACCTTCCAAGCGCTCAGCTATGTGATCGACGTGTACCGCGGCGAGGTGCCGGCCCAGCGCAACTACGGGAAGGTGCTGCTGTACATCGCCTTCTTCCCCCAGCTGGTGGCCGGCCCCATCGTGAAATACCACGACGTCGAGGTCCAGCTGGGCAGCCGCCATGCCGGCCTGCGCGATATAGCCGGCGGCCTGCGGCGGTTCTGCCTGGGGCTGGGCAAGAAGGTCCTCATCGCCAACACCATGGCCGTGGCCGTGGACAGCATCTTCGGCGCTCCGCTGGAATCGGTGAACATTCTGGTGGCATGGCTGGGGGCCGTGGCCTATGCGCTGCAGATCTACTTCGATTTCTCGGGCTACTCCGATATGGCCATCGGCATGGCCCGCATGTTCGGGTTCACGTACAAGGAGAACTTCAAGTACCCCTACCAATCCACCAGCATTCGCGAGTTCTGGCGCCGCTGGCATATAAGCCTGTCCACCTGGTTTCTGGAGTACCTGTACATTCCTTTGGGCGGCAACCGCCGGGGCCGCGCCCGCACGGTGGCCAACAAGATCATCGTGTTCTTCCTGTGCGGCCTGTGGCATGGGGCCAGCTGGACCTTCGTGGTATGGGGGCTCATCCAGGGCTTCTTCCTGCTGCTGGAGGAATACCTGCCCATCCACCGGCTTCCGAAGCCCGTGGGGTGGGTCTATGCCATGCTGGTGGTCACCGTGGCCTTTGTGCTGTTCCGGGCCGACACCTTCGCCCAGGGCGGCTATATCATCGGCCAGATGTTCACCGGCTTCCATTTCGAATACGGCTGCATGGAGCTGGCTCTGCGGCAGCTGACCCCCGTGTTCCTGGCAGCCCTGGCTGCCGGCCTGGTGGCGGCCCTGCCCGTGAAGGGCGCCCTGGAGTGCCGGGTGGCCGCGGCCCCGCAGCGCACGGCAGCCGTCGCCGAGGGCCTGAGCTACCTGTTCGCCCTGGCGGTGCTGGCTTTGTGCCTGCTGGGGCTTTCCAACGGGGCCTATAATCCGTTCATCTACTTCAGGTTCTAGGAAGGGGGGAGGCATGGCGGCGAAGGGTTCGCAGAACTGGCAGGCGGCCACGGCCGGCACCTACGGCGACCGCAGCCTGCCGCGGGGCATTGCCGCCCTGTTCCTGGCGGCGGCCCTGGTCATGGCCGTGCTGCCCTTCGCCGCCATGGCCTGGGCGCCGGCAGACGAGGCTACGGCCAACCAGAAGCTGGCCCCGCTGCCCGCGCTGCAGGCGGAAGAGGGCGGCCCCAACCTGGATTACCTGAGCCAGCTGGGGGAGTACTTCGACGACCATTTCGGCTACCGCGACGGGTTGATAACCGCCAACGCCCGGCTGCGGGCCCTTCTGGGCACCTCGGCCACCGACCAGGTGGTGCTGGGCACCGACGGCTGGCTGTACTACGGCGGCACGCTGCCGGACTACCTGGGCAAAAGCCGCCTGCCGGAGTGCAGCCTGGCCGCCATCGCCCACAACCTGGCCCTGGCCCAGGACTATGCGGAGGGCCTGGGGGCATCGTTCGCCTTCACCATCGCCCCCGACAAGAACTCCCTGTGGCCCGATGCCATGCCCTACTACTACCTGCGCAGCACCGAGCCCGGCAATGCGGAGCGCCTGAAGCCGCACCTGCAGGAGGCGGGGGTGAACTATGTGGACCTGTTCGCCCTGTTCGAGGGAACCTTGGCTGCTGGCGAGCCCATCCATTACCTGAAGACCGACAGCCATTGGGACAACTACGGCGCCCTGCTGGCCGCCGATGCCCTGATGGAGGCCCTGGGTCGCGAGCCCGTGGGGGCCGCGCTGGAAGATGGCCGCTGGCAGCCGGGCGCGGTGGGGGACCTGCAGGCCATGCTGTACCCGGCCGATGCCGCCCGCGAGGACAATTGGTTCCTGCCGGGCTACAACGACGGCGGGGACTTCGCGGGCAGCCTATGGGAATACACCGAGGGCGCAGCGGTCACCGACAGCCGGGTGCGCACGGCTGCAACCGGCGATGCCGAGGGGCGGCTGCTGATGTTCCGCGATTCCTTCGGCAATGCCCTGCTGCCCTATGGGGCCGCCTCCTTCGGGGAGGCGTCCTTCACCAAGATGATTCCCTACGATGTGGGCCAGGCCGTCGCCCTGGAGGCCACGGCCGTGGTGATCGAGCGGGCCGAGCGCCATATCGATTTCCTGGCTACCGACCCGCCCGTCTTCCCCAGCCCCACGGTCGATGCCTCATCTGTTGCCGGCAAGGCGCCGGTGGCCGCCGAGGGCGCCCTGGAATGGGATGGGTCCTACCAGGTGGTGCGCGGCACCATGGATTTCGTGCCTTCCAGCGCCGCCGACAGGGTGACGGTGGTGGCCGTGCTGCCCGACGGGAGCGCCTACGGATTCGATCCCTTCTGGGTGGGGCCCGATGCCGATGGCGATGCCGGAGATTCCATGGAATTCATGCTGTACGTGCCCGGTTCCCAGATTGCCCTGGAGGGGGCCGACTTCCGCGTTTACGCAGGTTAAGGACGTTTTCTTCCCGTTGCGCCTTCTGGCTGCGAAGCAGTTGATTTCAACGGTTTCGCGGAGTATAAAAGTAAGCTATCGAATTAACGGAATCCATTAACGGCGGGCTCTGGCGAAGGGGATGGTTTTCATGGTGAGGGCTTCGGGTTTGGCGCGGGTCGCCGGTGCGGCTCTGCTTGCGGCAGCGCTTCTGGGTGCCGGTTGCTCGGCGCCGACGGCTTCCCCGGCGGCCTCGGCGGCATCTTCGGAGGCTGCGGCGGAGTCCTCCCCGGCGGCCGCGGCGGTGCTGGTGCTGGGGCCCCAGGATGAGGGCAACCCCTCCTGCACCTTCACCAACCAGATGGGCGTGCCCATCGCGGATATCGCCGTGACGGCCCCCGGTACCGCCGACGAGCCGGTGTTCCTCATCGAGAACGGCCAGACGGTGGCCGAGGGCGAGGCCTTCACCGTGTACCAGCAGCCGGTGGAGGGGTCGGCGGTCTTCGATGTGGCGGTGTCGACGGCCGATGCCCGCTATACGCTGCATAACGTCGATTTCAGCCGTACGCCCCAGGCTGCCATCCGCCTGGAAGGCGACATCGCCTATATCGAAGCCGAGGTCGATGGCGCCCCGGTGAGCACCTTGCAGGATGAAACGGCCATCGCCGAGGCTCAGGCCCAGGCTGCGGCGGAGGCCCAGGCGGCGGCAGAGGCGGCCGCCGCGGC
>CANOBU010000060.1 GCA_947564425.1 uncultured Eggerthellaceae bacterium | reverse complement strand
TTAGTATCTAGACTATGCTGCTGTCAAAGTGCGCAAGAGATTGTACGTTACCGGCCGAGACCATCGCCCAGATGCAGGAAGCCCGCGCTGCCGTGCCCGCGCTGTTCGACGAGGCCGAGGCGAACTACGAAGAGGCCGTCGGGCAGGACGCCGATGCAATCCAAGCAACCTACCAGGCGACGCTGGATGACGGCTTCCGCAACATGGCGCTCTTCGTGGCGGGTTGCGCCATCGTGGGAGCCCTGCTGCTGATTCCCTATCGGGGCCGCCGCCAGCAGGAGGCCGCCAGCGCCGAATAGCCTCCCGGTGCGCAGTGCAAGAAGCCCTAAGGGCGCAGGAAAAGGCGGATGACGGCCATCTTCAGGTTGTCGAAGGGCGGGTTGCGGAAGGGCAGCTCGACCAGCGTCGACTTCTTCATGGTGGATTTGTAGTGCGTGAAGGCATCGAAGCCGGCCTTCCCATGGTAGTGGCCTATGCCGGAATTCTGCAGGCCGCCGAAGGGGAGCGTGGGGCTGGATGCCCATATGACCACGTCGTTTATGACGGCGCCCCCGCTGGGCACCGCATCCAGCAGATGGCGCTGGGTCTTCGGGTCCGCCGAAAATATATAGCACGACAGCGGATGGCCGTAGCTGCGGGTCACCTCGATGGCCTCGTCCAGGGTGCGCCAGGTAAGGACGGGCAGCACCGGGCCGAATATCTCCTGGCCCATCACCGGGTCCTCCACGGTGACGCCGGTCATCACCGTGGGCTCGATCTGCAGGGTGTCGGCGTTGCGGCCGCCCCCGAACACCACCCGGGCATCGGGGTTGCGCCGGTCGATCAGGCCGCACACGCGGTCGAACTGCTTGCGGTCGATCATGTGGGGATAGTCGGGGCTCTCCAGCACGTTGCGCCCGTAATAGCGGTGCACCGCGTGGGCGTACTCGGCGATGAAGCCGTCGCGCACGCTCTCGTGCACCAATATGTAGTCGGGCCCCACGCAGGTCTGGCCGGAGTTCAGGCACTTGCCCCAGGCTATGCGCTCGCCGGCCCGCTTCAAGTCGGCGTCGGCGGTGATGAACACGGGGCTCTTGCCGCCCAGCTCCAGGTTCACGCTGGTAAGGTTCTGGGCGGCATGGGCCATGATCTCGCGGCCCACCCGCGGGCTGCCGGTGAACATTATCTTGTCCAGCGCCACATCCAGCAGCCAATCGTTCATCTGGTCGCTGCCCTCCAGGCAGAATACGAACGAGGGGTCGAACACCGCCTGGCACAGCTGGCGGATGAAGGCCGAGGTGTGCACGGAATGCTGCGAAGGCTTGAGCACCGCGCAGTTGCCGGCTGCGATGGCGTCCACCAGGGGCAGCAGAGCCAGCTGCAGCGGATAGTTCCAAGGCGAGTATATGCCCACCACTCCGAAGGGATAGGGGTAGATGGTGGAGGTGGTGGGGAAATGGGCCAGCGACGTGGGCACGCGCCGGGGCCGCGCCCAGGCTTCGACGTGCTTCAGGCAGTAGCGCAGCTCGTCGTAGACCAGGCCCAGCTCGGTGGCGTAGGCCTCGGCGGCGCTCTTGCCCAGGTCGGCATGGAGGGCCGCCAGCGCCTCGCCCTCGTGGGCGCGCAGATAGGCTTGCATGCGCTTCAGCTGCAGGATGCGGAACGAGGTGGGCAGCGTGGCGCCGCTGCGGAAGAACAGCTCCAGGCCGTTCACGATATCCTGCACGTCGGCGGCGCTGCGGGCGGGGATTTCGTAGGAATTCGCCATGATGGACCTTTCCGAGGGGTCGAGGGGGATGAAGCGGGTGCGGGACGCAGAGGGTGCCGATGCCGAGGCAGGCGCGCCGGAGCCAAAAGCGCCTACAGGCGGCGGATCACGTCCCAACCGGCCATGGTGATGCAGCTGGGCACCACCTTCCCCACGATGCGCAGCAGGAAGGACTGGGGGCTGGCGCAGGCCACGGCGAAGTGGGCCCGGTTGGCGCAGAGGGCTCGCGATACCACGGTGGAGGGCTTCTGGGCCCCCAGCAGATGCCCCACGTCATGGCCGCCGCCGGACTGGCGGGCCACCTTCTCGAAGCCGGTCTTCACCCAGGTGGGGCAAAGGGCCGTGGCCGTTATGCCCGTGCCGTGCAGCTCCCAGCGCAGGGCCCGGGTATAGCGCAGCACGAAGGCCTTGGTGGCCGCATACACGTTCATGTGGGGCAGCGGCGCGAAGGCCGCAGCCGAGGCCACCTGTATGATGCGGCCGCCGCGCTCCATATAGGGGAGGCAGGCGCGGGTCATGTCCACCAAGCCGCGGCAGTTGAGGTCGATCATCGAATCGACGGCCTCGTCCGAGATGGTCTGCCAGTCGCCGAACTTCCCGAAGCCGGCGGCATTCACCAGGAAGCGCACCTGGGGCTGTTCGGCTTCGAGCTTCGCCCGGATCTTGGCGATGTCGTCCTTATCGGTGAGGTCGGCCACCAGCAGCTGGGCCGGCGTGGCCAGCTGGGCCGCCACCTCCTGCAGGGCCTTCTGGTCGCGGGCGTTGACCCACAGCTCGTCGACTTGCTGCAGCAGATCGATCTGCCGGGCGAATTCGCGCCCGAGCCCCGAAGAAGCCCCGGTTATGACGGCAACGCGTTTGCGGATGGCGGTATCCCCCATGGCCCTCACCCCTTGGAATCGCTACAGGATTCCCCCAGCATAGCGCCGGAGGGACGCCGCAGCAGCGCCGTCGGCCAACCGTTGCCGAAGGGTCAGGCTCGATGGCACCGGCTATCGGCAGCACCGAGCCCGACCCTCTGGCCCCGGTCGGGCAATCATCATGCGCGGGTGGCGTACACCACCCCATCGCGGGAGTTCTCGTAGGCGGGCAGTTCGAATACGTGGTAATGGCGTCCCACGCAACGGGCCAAAGCCTGGCTGTAGGGGCTCTCGGGATCGGCGTCATCGCCGAAGGCCAGGGCCTCGGTGGGGCAGGCGTACTCGCACATGGTGGGCAGCCCTTGGGCCAGGCGCTCGGCGCACCAGGTGCAGCTCTTCTGGTAGATGGGCTGCCAGCTCATGCGCAGGTTGGGATACACGCCCTGGGGCCGGTCGATGCCGGCGCCGGAGCCGTTGGTGCGCACGGTCACGCGGTATTCGTCATCGGCAAGGTCGTGGTCCATCTTGCAGGACATGGCGCAGGTCCAGCAGCCGATGCAGCGCTCCAGGTCTACGAACATCTTCTTCGCCATGGTTAGGCCTCCTTCCCAGCGTACTTGCGCACGTTGCAGTACGAATCCCAATAGCAATCGGTGGAACCTACTTCGGTGCCCATAGGCTCCACAAAGGGATTGGGATGATGGCCGGCTGCAATCCAATCGGCCCACCACTTGTCCTGCACCGGGCCGCTGGAATCCTTGTTGGGGCACTGATGCACCATCTCGGCATAGGTACCCTCTTCGAACTGGTTGCGGCGCCAACCGAACCACACATGTACGGTACCGGCCGGAACGCACTCGTCCACCTCTAAGCGCGTGACCACGTGGCCGCGATCGTTGTAGACCTCCACGGTATCGCCGTCGAACAATCCCAGCTCCTTCGCGTCGATGGGATTCAGGCGCGTGGCCGGCGTTTCGCCCGACAGCTTCACATTGATGGGATCGTCGGTGAAGCTCGACTGCATGAAGAAACGCTGGCGGCCGGTAAACAGCTGGAACGGATACTCGGGGAACTTGCCCAGATAGTTCGGCTCCAAGGGATGGGTCACAGCCAAATCGAAGTCCAGCAGGCGCTCGGCATACAGCTCGATACGCCCGGTTTCGTTCTCCATAACCTCAGCAGGATTCAGGTACGGATCGTACTTGGGCTCGGGGGGCGCCATGGTGCGAATCATCTTCTCTTGCTTCAGACGCTCATAGGTCACCGGCGGCTGAATGCCCGCCACCAGCGGGAACGGCGTTTGCAGGCGCTTGTCGATCCATTCGGGACCCGTCTTATCGAAGAACTCGCCCAAACCCACGCGCTTGGCCAGCTCCGAGCAGAAGAATACGGCGTCGCGGCATCCGGCGGGAGGCTCGATGGCCGGCTCTTGCAGGATTATGTGGTTATAGCAGGCGCCGGTTATCAGGTCCTCGCGCTCGAACGGCATGCAGTCGGGCAGCACGTAGTCGGACAGCTCGCCGGTATCGGTCATCCATACGTCGAAGTCCACGACCAGCTCCATCTGCGACAGGATATCCAGCCAACGCTGGCGGTCCGGCTGCTGGTGCACGGGGTTACCCTGCATCTTGATGAATGCCTTGTAGGGGCTATCGGGTGCCTCGGCGATATCGAACCAATCGGCCATGCGCACCGATTTCGACTTCACAGAGGTTATGTCGCCCTCCACGGGCCACTGCAGCGCCTGGTCGTTCAATACCACGGGCCAGCTTTGCAGCTGCAGGCCTTCGATGACGCCGCTGCCCGGCACACCTTGGCGACCCGTAAGGATACCCAGCAGGTGCAGGATGCGATAGGTCTCGTTAGTATTGGCATAGCGCAGGCCGTACCCGCTGATGATGAAGGCGTTGTCGGCGCGGGCGAACTCATCGGCCAAGCGGCGGATCTCGTCTTCGTCCAGACCGACGCGCTCCGCCACCTCATGGGCGGACCATTTCGCAGCCTCTTCCTTGACCAGCGTGAGCACGGTCTTGCACTTCACGCCATTCACTTCGTATTCGCCGAACAAGGCGATTCCGCCCTCGGGGAATTCGCCGCGCTTGGGCGCCACGAAAGCCGGGGCGCCGGAGGCTTCGCTCCATACGGCGAAGTTGCCCTCGTCGTCGCGATACATCATACCCGTGTCCTCGCGGACCAGGTACGGAGCCGTGGTGCGCATCAGCAGGTAGGCGTTGTCCTGCAAATCGTTTTGCAGCACGTAGTCGACCATGGCCATAGCCAGGTGCCCATCGCTTGCGGGCTTCACGGCCACGAACTCATCGGCGAAGCCGGCAGTGCCGTCGAAGATAAGGCCGATGTCCACGATCTTCGCGCCGTTCTCGCGAGCGCGCACCAGGTTCTGGGCGCAGCGGATCTGGTTCTCGATGGGATTGCAGCCCCAGACATATATGAGGTCGGTGGGAACCTGGCTCATGATACGCGGATCGGTAAGCACATGGGTGGCCGTCGTGCCCACACTGTAGAACTCGGTGTAGAAGGGGCCATTGTCCAAGCCGATGGATTCCATCATGGTTGTCATACCGAAAGCGTTGGCCAGGCGGTTGCCCATCATCTGGATGAAGCCATAGGCGGGCGGTGCTCCAGCAGGAAGCAGCCACATGCAAACCGATTCCGGCCCGTATTTCTGGCTGATCTCGTTCAGCTTGGCGGCTATCTCGTCGAGGGCCTGGTCCCAGCTTATCTCCTCCCATTTGCCTTCGCCGCGCTCGCCAGCCCGCTTCAACGGCTTGGTCAAGCGCTTGGGGTCGTAAGGCTGGCGCCCCGCCAGGCAGCCCTTCTGGCAGATGTGCCCGTCAGGCTTCTCGGGGTCGGAGTAGATCACCTTCTCGGTGCGCACGATGCGGCCATCCTTCACGATGGTCTTCAACGCGCAGTAGTCGTGGTCGCCCCAACCGGGACAAGCGGTGTAGACGAACGATTCCTCACCCATACCTCTTCACTCTCCCTTCTCTTTTTCTTTCCTATTGCGTGTCTTATCGCAACGGCCCGATTTTCCCTTCGCATGCCGCTTTGCCCTGCGGCATGCACAAACCGTTGGCAAACTGTTTTTTTATACGTTGCGACGGGCTATGATGACCATGGCCAAACCAGCGGGCGCAGGTCCGGCGCCGCGCCAAACAGCTTCATCTCCCAAGAAGTCGCTCCCCCGAAACCGGCGAAAACGACGGTTCTTCCCTTGCGTGGCAAGCCCTGCCCCTTTCCAAGAGGCGATTTTCTGCAGTTAACACCGGTTGTGCAGGTTGAGCTACCCGTTGAAGTCCCTCGGCGGAAAGGACCGATAGCACCCCCGCTGCGAGCGGGGAAAAGATGAGGGCATATCAACGGCAACCCCGGGTTCGGTTCATCAAACCATGCACAACCGCAATCTACCGATGAAAAACGCCCTTCCGATTCGTTTGCCGGATAGCCGGATGGCCTGACAGCCCGATGCAGGGAAACCCGCTACCATGGGGATGCAACCATTCGAAGGAGGGCCCGTGGGGAAGCTGGGCATCATAGTGGCCAACACCGGCAGCCCGGATGCGCCGGAGCCGGAAGCCGTGAAGCGGTATCTGCGGGAGTTCCTGAGCGACCCGCGCATCTGCCCCATGAACCCCCGGGTTTGGAAGATCATCCTGAACCGGTGCATCCTGCCCCGGCGCTCCGTCGCATCGGCCGAGAAGTACCGGCGCATCTGGACGCCCCAGGGCTCGCCGCTGAAGGTGACCATGGAGTCGCTGGCCCGCAAGCTCGAAGCCGCGCTGGTCGCGGAAACGGAGGCAGAGGCGGGAAGCGGGATGGACGCCCCAGGGCTCGCACCCGGGGCGGGCGCCACGGACATTCCGCCATCAGGGGAATTCGAAACGGACGCCGCGGGCATCGGCGGGGCGGCCCCCGCGGTGCGCTGCGCCATGAGCTACGGCTCGCCCTCGCTGGAAACCTCCCTGGCCGAGTTGCGGCAGGCCGGTTGCGACCGGCTGGCCGTGATACCCCTGTACCCCCAGAGCGCCTTCAGCACCACGGAGGCCGTGCTGGATGGGACCAAGCGGGCCCTGGGCAACCTGGGCTGGAACCCGCCGCTGACGGAGATGGCCGGCTATGACGGCAATCCCCTGTACCTGGCCGCCATCGCCGACTCCGTACGCGCGAGCGGCTTCGATGCCGCCGCGGGCGACCGGCTGCTGTTCGCCTTCCACTCCATCCCCTTGGCCGACATCGCCGCCGGCGACACCTATGGCGAGCAAGCCCGCGTCACGGCCGAGTCCGTAGCCCGCAAGCTGCGCCTGGAGCCTGGCGAATGGGCCATCGGTTTCCAATGCCGCTTCGACAAGAGCCGCCGCTGGCTGGGCCCCTTCACCAAGGAGGTGCTGGAACGGCTGGGCGAGAGCCTGCTCGGCGGCCAACGCCCAAGCGGCGGCCGGCTATTCGCAGTGGCGCCCAACTTCGCCGTGGATTGCCTGGAGACCCTCTACGACATCGAGATTGAACTGCGCGAAACCTGGCAGGCCGTCGCCCGGACCGCCGGAGCCCCCGAAGGGTCCGAGGCGGTCCGACTGCACTACATCCCCTGCCTGAACGACAGCGACGCCCAGGTGCGCCTGCTGTGCTCCCTGGTCGCCGAGGCCTAGCGGCGCCGGGGCGATAGGCGCAGCGCACCGGCAGCGCCACCATACCGGCAGGATCGAAGCCCCATGGCAACAGACGGCAATGGTAGGATGGGCTCTATGACCGTACTGCAGACAGAGCGACTGATCCTTCGCCCGTGGGAACCGGGCGATGCCGACGAGCTGTTCCGCTACGCCCAGGATCCGCGGGTGGGGCCCATCGCCGGCTGGCCGCCCCATGGCAGCGTAAAGGAGAGCGCCCGCATCATCGCCACCGTGTTCGCCGCCCCCGAGACCTACGCCGTGGTCCTGCGCAAGACGGGGCTGCCCATCGGCTGCATCGGGCTGAACTTCGGCAACGCCGCCAACATGCCCCTGGCCGCCGATGAGGCCGAGCTGGGCTACTGGGTGGGCGTACCCCACTGGGGCCGGGGCTACATTCCGGAGGCGGCCCGGGAGGTGCTGCGCCATGCCTTCGAGGACTTGGGGCTCGGCGGCCTGTGGTGCGGTTGGTTCGACGGCAACCGGCAGTCCCAGCGCGTCCAGGAGAAATGCGGGTTCGCATTCCACCACACCGAAGAGGACGTCCCCTGCCCGCTGATAGGCGACACCCGCACGGAGCACTTCTCCTACCTGCCCCGCGAGGCTTGGGAGCAGGGGAGGCGGTAGGCGCCTTACACCAGCAACGTCACCGAGCCCTGGGGGCCAGCCTGCAACCCGTCATCGGCGCCATGGAAACCCGGGGCGAAGGATACCAGGTCAAGGCGCGCCGCTGATGCGCTGTCTTCGATTACGGCCGAAAGCGATCCGGAGCCAATCCGAGACCCCATTTTGCAGAGTTATGCCACCGATTACATGGTCGAAAAGCCCCTAACGCAAAATGGGCACCATCCGTATAGCGAATCCCTTGCATTTCCCCAGTTCGTAACAATGCGATGCTTCCCTATAGGAATCTAAGCTGCAGGGAACCATGCAATCGGGACCCAAACTCCGCAAAACGGGACTTTGGATTCGCCGCCCTTCCCCCTGTAGCAAAAACGGGAAGGGGAAGGGCCGCATCGCCCTACCACCCAATCCGAAATTGCGGCGAAGAACGGCGAAGCAGCTTGCTTCCCCCTGTCACGAGGGTAACAGAGCGGTAATCCAAGGGTTTCGCCGCCGGCAGCCGCAGGTTCGGGTCTCACCGCAGCCGTTAAGCTGGAAGCAAGGAATCGATGCTTCGGGAAGCGCTGGGGCCGCGCCGGAGCAGCCGAGACGGCGAAGGAGGTGCCTCCACCATGGTCCATACATCCGTTGCAACGGCAAACCATCGAACCCCGCCTCAGGCGCCCATCCCGACGAACCGCCCAGCACCAGCCGCCGACCCGACAGGCCGCTCCGCCGCCCCCTTGGAAAGCAAGCACCCCCGGAAGGGGCGCCTGGCCTCCTTCCTCGAACGGGACGAGACGCAGATCGTAGCCGTTATCGGACGCATCGCCTCGGTGCTCTCGGTCATCATGTATGTGTCCTATATCACCCAGATATCGAATAACCTGGCGGGGCATCCCGGCACACCCTGGCAGCCCCTGGCCGCTTTCTTCAACTGCGTCATGTGGACGGCCTACGGAGTGCTGAAGCCGAAGAAGGACTGGCCCATCATCGTAGCCAACGTGCCGGGCATATTCCTGGCCGCCATCACATTCGTCACATCGCTGGTCTAGGACAGCTAGCGTTCCGAGGGTCCCTGAGCGGCGGTTATTTCGCCTTCGCCACGCTGCACCCTCACCATCGGCCAACGCTGAAGGCCGATGACCCCGGCATTACCTCCGGCCGTTATCATGCGCAACGGCAAAACTTCCCGAATTTCCCGTTTCGATGGTCACTATCGCAACTTTTTAGGGGTTTGTCAAGAAGTCTGTGTAAGTCCCATCACAGGTACCTCTCTATCCGCTC
>CANOBU010000059.1 GCA_947564425.1 uncultured Eggerthellaceae bacterium | reverse complement strand
CCGCAGCGGCGCCGCCCTGCTGCAGCAGGCCGAGGCCGTGGCGTGCTCCAAGGCCGGGGCTGCGGCCGGCCGCACCTTCGTCCTGGCCATCCTGGCGGGCATGATGATAGGGGCCGGTGCCTCGCTCATGCTGTTCGTGAAATCCGATGCCGCCCTCACCTTCGCCCCTTCCCAGATCCTGGGGGGCTTCTGCTTCTCGCTGGGGCTCATCTGCGTGATCGTGGCCGGAGCCGAGCTGTTCACCGGCAATACCCTCATGGTGGCGGCAGCGGCCGATAAGCGCATCGGCGTGGGCCGCATGCTGCGCAACTGGGCCATCGTGTATGCCGGCAACCTGGTGGGCTCGCTGCTGCTGGTGGCCATTATCGCCGGCTCCCATGTGGCCTCTATGAACGGGGGTGCCGTGGGCGACGCCATGGTGTCGGTGGCTTACGGCAAGATAAGCCTGGCCCCCGGCGAGATATTCTTCCGGGGCATCCTGTGCAACTGGCTGGTGTGCCTGGCCGTGTGGATGGGTTTTGCCGGCCGCACGGTCATCGACAAGGTGTTCACCACCATATTCCCGGTCATGGCATTCGTGGCCTGCGGGTTCGAGCACTGCGTGGCCAATATGTTCATCCTGCCCATGGGCATTGCCACCCTGGTCTCGTCGGGCTATGGCGGGGCGCTGCCCTACGATGCGGTGGCGGCCGCCCTCACGGCCGGCGGCGCGTGCTACAACATCGTGCTGGCCACCCTGGGCAACATCGTGGGCGGTGCGGTGTTCGTGGGGCTGTTCTACTGGATCGCCTACCGGAAGTGACAGAGTACCCGACCCCTGGCACGCTCGGATGGCGCCCCCCCGGCCCCTACTTGGTGCGGGCCGCCTTCACCGCCGACCAGCCGGAATAGTAGGTCTTGCCGCCGATACGGGCATAGGAGCGGATGCGCACCTGGTAGCGGGTCTTCGCCTTCAGCGATTTCACCGTGGCCGCGGTCGTCTTCGCCTTCGATACCGTCAGCTTCTTCATGCCTTTGGTGAACTTTGCATCGCGGGCCAGCTGCACCTGGTATCCGGCGGTGTAGCCGCCCGTCTTCTTCCAACGCAGGGTCAGGGCCTTGCGGGCGCCCGTCGCCTTCGTCACCTTCGGCTTGGCCAGGGTGGGGGCCTTGATCTTGAAGCTTGCGGTGAAGGTGCGACTCTTCGCGTAGGAGCCCTTGCCGCGCACCGTCACCTTGTAGGTTCCGGGGTATTTTCGGCCCGAGGAATAGCTTACGGTGTAGTGGGTGCCGTTCCTCAGCTTGGCTCCCTTGTTGTCGTATACGGTCACCGAGGGCTTGCGCGCCTTGCCGTTGTAGGTATAGCTCGCAGCCGACAGCCTCACCTTCGCTATTCCCTTCAGGGCGGTGCCCGCGGCCGTCACCGTGCGGCTGGTGCCGCAGCGGGTGCAGCGGCTCGTCTTGGTGCCGTCGACGCCGGGCTTCGCATCGTTGTTGTAGGCGTAGTCGCCAAAGGCATGGCCCAGGGCCGGGATGGCGGCGGTGCTGCGCGAGAGTACCTGCCGGCAGCGCAGGCATTGGACCCAGGTTATCGAGGAGCCGCCGGCTGTGCAGGTTGCGTGCTTCAGCGTCTGGGTCATGGTGCGGCTGCGCGCATGGCCCGCGGTGCTGCAATCGGGGACCTCCGGTGCAGCGCCTTTGTAGGCCGAGAGGTTGGCCGGCAGGGTGTAATCGCTTGCGGACGAGGTGATGCCGGTCTGCCAGCTGGGATGGTCCAGGTTACGGAAGCTGGCGTCGCTCTTCAGGAAGTACCGGTAGCTCA
Source organism: uncultured Eggerthellaceae bacterium (assembly GCA_947564425.1). Taxonomy (GTDB): domain Bacteria; phylum Actinomycetota; class Coriobacteriia; order Coriobacteriales; family Eggerthellaceae; genus UBA9715. Next base: position 7,511 of record CANOBU010000059.1, on the reverse strand, counting down.
GGCTTGCGCTGTCGAATCCCCTGTCCGGCAGAAGGTCATCCCAGGTCACATCCACATGGTACCATGCGCCATCCAGATTCACGAGATTCCAGGCATGGTTCATGGCGTTGCTGCCCACGTATACGGCATCGATGCCGGCCGCCTTCAACAGCAGCTTGTAGGCCAGGGCATAGCCTTGGCAGACGGGGTCGCGGTCGACTCCGTACAGGGCGCCGACGGCCCGATGGCAGCGCAGGGGGTAGTTGCCGGCGGCGTCCTCGTCGGTGGAGTAGCGGCAGGTGCGCACCAGGAAGTCGTGGAGGGCCTGGGCGCGCTGGAATTCGGTCGCTTCCTCGGGAACCCACGAGAGCGCCGTCTGGATGGTGTCATCCACCTCGGGCTGCATCAGCTGCACCTCGGCTGCATTGTAGGCATAGACGAAGCTGATGGAAAAGGCGCGGCCATCGGGGTAGTAGCGCAGCCCGTACGATGCGCCGAGCCACCAGAGCTCCGGCGTGTTGAATGCGAGGGCGGCGATATCCTTCAGCGTATCGATATGGACGTTCAGGTCGTATACGTTGATCTCGGCGCTATGTTTGCGCGCGCCGGCGCAGAGGGTGTCGTAGAGGGCCTTCTGGGTGCTGCTCAGGGTGTCCCCGTCGTAGGCGGCGGCCATGCCCCCGGCGGGGTACACCACGGCATCGGCCAGCTCGTAGTCATCGGATACGTCGACGGTCCGGCTCAGCAGCACATCCGGCGACGCCGCCTGCAGGGAGGCCCCGTAGGCGGCCAGGGGCACGAGCGCGCTAACCAGTGCCAGCGAGCACAGCAGGCAGATGAGGCGGCGGCAGAGGGCCATGGCGTTCCCTTTCGAAGTCGGCGCGTTGCAGAGCCCCGGCGGGGTCTTCCGGGCATCTATTCTATATATGATAGCATCCCGGTCGCCATTGCGGGCAGCGGCGACCCCTAGGGTACCAGATAGAACCCGATTGCGCCGACGGCTCCCGAGAAGGCGAGGGCGGCAGCCACATCGCGCGGGTAATGCACGCCGCCTACGATGCGGGTGAAGGCGACGACGGCGCACAGCACCCAGGCGACGGCGCCTGCGGCAGGTTGCAGCCAGAACAGCTCCATGGCTATGATCGCGGCACTGGCCACGTGGCGGCTGGGACAGGAGCGCCCTTCTGCAGTGGCGGGGAGCAGCGGCCCGTTGGGCCATTGCTCGTAGGGCCGCGGCAGGTTCAGGGCCCGGCGCAGGGCCGTCACGCCGGCGAAGGCGGCAAGGGGCACTGCGGCGGCCTTCCAGAACGCGGGGTTCACCGTGCAGGCCAGCAGGAACAGCGACACCAGGTAGGCGGCGGCCAGCACCAGAACGCAGCCCTTGTCCAGGCGGTCGAGGGCCCGGGCGCGGCGGGCGCTGCGGAAGGGCGCCGATATCCTGCTGTACCATCTGCCGTAATCCATGGGCCTATTCTACACCCCCGTTTGAAGATGGCCTGAATCGAGCGCACAGCCGGACCGTTATGTGCTATCATTCTTTGCTTGTGTGCGCCTTGGTCGGAAACCAAGGCAGAAAAGGAGTGAGAGATGAAGAAGGATATCCATCCCGATTACGTGGACTGCACGGTAACCTGCAGCTGCGGCAATACGTTCCAGACCCGTTCCACCAAGCCCGAGATCCGCATCGAGATCTGCAGCGCCTGCCACCCGTTCTACACGGGCCAGCAGAAGTTCGTCGATACCGGCGGCCGCGTGCAGCGCTTCTCCGATAAGTTCGGCGCCGCCGACAAGCTGGTTGCCGAGCGCGAGGCCCAGCGCAAGGCCAAGCGCGCCGCCGAGGTGGCCGCTGCCGAAGAGAAGCGCAAGGCCGAGCGCGAGGCTAAGGCCGCCGAGAAGGCCAAGCGCGCCGAGGAGTTCGCCAAGAAGGCCGCTGCCGAGGCCGAGCGCGAAGCCGCCCGCGCCGCCCAGGAGGAGGCGGCCCAGGATGCCGCCGCCGCCGAAGAGGCCGCTGCCGAGGTCGAGGCCGAGGATGCGCAGCTGAAGGCCGCCGATGAGGCCGGCGCCGCCGTGGAGGAGGCCATCGAGGAGGCCGGAGCCGTCGAGGCTGCCGCCGAAGAGGCCGCTGCCATGGCCGAGGCCTCTGCCGCGGATATCCCCGCTGCCGATGCCGCCGGCGCGGCCGTGGAGGAGGCCATCGAAGCCAGCGACGAGGCCGCCGAATAGCACCGGCGCTGCAAGCGAGTGCAAGGGCAGGGGCCCGGGCAATGCCCGGGCCCCTTTCGTTTCCGGGAATGGGGGGTGCCGGCGGCGCGGACGGCCCTGATGCAAGGTGCATTTTCCCGTACGGGAGGATATAATCCTCCATAATGTTTCCATAGGTTCTGCGAGAAGGGAGAAGAGATGGAGAGAAGCGAATCGTCCCTGGCGCCGGCGAAGGCCTTGCGTTCGGCGCTGGCCGTGTTCATGGCGGTGGTGCTGTGCATGACCCTCACACCGGGTGCCGCCCTGGCGAGCCAGCAGGAATCCTCCGAAGGCGCCTTCGCCGCAGCCGCCGTGGAGGGCTTGGGCGAGCAGACGGTCGCCGCCGATGCCTACGCAGCCGCAGCCGCCGCCGTGCCGGCAGCCAAGGCGAAATCCATCGCCAAGGCGAAGCTGACGCTGTCGAAGTCGTCCTATGTGTACTCGGGCAAGCAATGCAAGCCGTCCGTTACCGTGAAGCTCTCCGGCAAGAAGCTGAAGAAGGGCACCCATTACACGGTGGCCTACCAGAACAATGTGAAGGCCGGCAAGGCCACGGTGGTGGTAACGGGCAAGGGCGCCTATGCCGGCACTGCGAAGAAAACCTTCAAGATCGCCAAGAAATCGCTTTCCAAGGCGAAGGTGTCGTTGAGCAAGAGCACCTACCGCTACAACTGGACGGCCTGCAAGCCCGGTGTCACCGTGAAGCTTTCCGGTAAGAAGCTGAAGAACGGCACCGATTACAAGGTGACCTACAAGAACAACGCCAAGGTGGGCAAGGCCACGGTGGTCGTAACCGCCAAGGGCAGCTATTCCGGTCGGTTGACGAAGAGCTTCACCATCACCGACCCCATCGCCAAGTCCTGGATGGGCGTGGCGATGGCTGCGGAGGAGACGGGCGGCCGTCTTTTGAACATACCCTATACGATGCAGAGCAAATCGCTGCTCTCGTTCACCGCTTCCACCTCGAAGGCCTGCAAGGTCACCGTGAACAGCCATCGCTGGTCGGGCAAGTGGGCGTATCAGCGCACCCGCAACGGCATACGCTATTACAACGTCTCCTTCAGCGATGGCAGCCGTTGGTATGCGGGTCTGGCCAAGGATGGCTCCCTGGCCATGATAGACAAGAGCCATACGGACTATTCCCTGATGTTCGAATAGGCCGGGGCCTGCTCCTATCATCTTCAAGGGAGATTGCGAAACCCGCATTCCTCACCCCATCTGGCAATGCATGCCAGATGGGGTTTCTTATGCGGGGTTTTCGGCTGCTTCGGTGGACGGGAATGCCGCATACGACGCATTATTCGGCGATATTTCCGTTTAGAACCCCGCATCGGGCACGCTATCTGACAGCCGATGCCAGATGCAGCCCCTTGTGCGGGATTTCACGGTAAGCACACCCTGCCTGCTCGGGTCGGGGTGCTCCCAGGTTGGCGATGGGCAGCGCGCTCAGCGCCCCGCGCAATCCCAGGCTATGAAGGCCCAGTCCACCTCCAGGGGCTCGCGGAGGACCCATCCTTCGGGGCCCTGCACCAGCTCGTCGGCCAGCCATGCCCGCAGTCGGCCGGGTACGGCTTCCAGCTTCTCCTCGGAGGCGATGCCATCCACCCCACCGTCCAGCAGGCCCCGATAGTGGTCGAGGGCCTCTTCGGGGCTGGCGAAGACCTCCCGGCGCGACGAGGGGATATAGGAAACCTCGGGGTTTATGCCCTGGTCGGCCAGTATGTTGAAGGCATAGAGGAAGTCGGCTCCCAGGCGCTCGGGCAGCCCCGCGGCCTGCAGAAGGCGCCTGCCGATCTTCGGCGAGGGGCCGCAGGGTAGGGTGATGCAGGCGCGCCTGCGGGCGGTGGAGGTCAGCTTTCCCAGGGACTCGCCCAGATCGTAGGTGGCGATGGAGCGCGAGGCCAGGGCGACATCGACCGATTTCGCTCCCAGGCCGGCCGCGGGCCAGTCATCGGCCCAGCTGAGCTGCAGCACCTTCACGCCCTTCACCCCCAGGGCGCGCTGCTCGGCCTCCATCGCATCCAGCATGCCCCGCGAGAAGTCGCAGGCCACCACCTTGCATCCCCCCTGGGCCAGGGGCGTGGCCAGAGCGCCGGTGCCGCAGCCCATATCGAGCACCGTCTCCCCCGGTCGGATGGCCGCCAGGGCCAGGAATCGGTCGACGTAGGACGAATGGCTGCCGTGCTTGGTGGGGAAGGTCTTGGCCCGGGCATCCCAATGGGCGGGGTCGTCGAAGCGGCCGCGGCGGCGCTGGAGCTCCTTCCATTCCTCGTTCCAGTCGGTCGTGGTGAGCTTCGAAGCATAGGCCATGGTTGCCGCCTCTCGTATAGCCCGAAGGCCCTTTCGAGGGCATCCGGACGGGTACCGTACGGTTATCACTATACTATGGGAAGGAGAGATCCCCAGGTATCCGTTAGGTTTCAAACCCCGGCAGGGAAGAGGTGCCCTATGCAAGTGGAGCTTCTGTACCATACGCCCGACCCCGAGCGCGCCGTGGCCACGGCCGCCCGGCTGTGCTATGCGCCCGTGGGGGCCAGCGAGCTCATGGAGTCCCTCTCGGAGGAGCGCATCCACAAGGTGCTCACCACCATACTGGAGAGCGGCCACCTGTCGACGCTGGAGCACGCCAGCTACACCTTCGCCATCGACGGCGTGTCCCGGGCCCTCACGCATCAGCTGGTGCGCCATCGCCTGGCCAGCTTCAACCAGCAGAGCCAGCGCTATGTGAAGTTCACCGACGGGCTCGAAACCATAAAGCCGCAGTCCATTGCCGATAATCCCCGGGCCGACGAGCTGTTCGATGCCATGGTGGCCCGCACGGTCGAGGCCTATCAGGAGTTCCTGGAGCTGGGCATCCCGGCCGAGGATGCCCGCTATATCCTGCCCAACGCCGCCGAGACCAAGATCGTGGTCACCATGAACATCCGCGAACTGCTGCATTTCTTCAACCTGCGCTGCTGCAACCGCGCCCAATGGGAGATTCGCGAGCTGGCCTGGAAGATGCTCGATGCCGTGCGCCCCACCGCCCCCTTCATCTTCGCCGATGCCGGCCCCGGCTGTGTGAACACCGGCTGCCCCGAAGGCAAGATGACCTGCGGCAATCCCTACAAGAAAGCAGGTCGCTAGGCGGCCTCTTCGCGCTGCTCGCGCTGCAGGACCAGCTGCATGGCGGCTATGGCGCACTCGATCTGGCCGTCGTCGGGCTCGCGGGTGGTCAGGTACTGCATCTGCAGCCCGGGCCACAGCACGGCCTTCACCAGAGGGTTGTTCGGGTGGGTACCCGCCCATTTCACCGTTATCTCGTAGGCGATGCCCGCGATCAGGGGTATCAGCAGTATGCGCACGGCTATGACCAGGGCCAGCTTAGGGGCGCCGTCGGGCACGCCCCAGGCGCCGATGAGGGCGTCGATGGGCAGCACGGTGTATATGAATATGGCCAGGATCATGACCATGATGAGGAAGGCGGTGCCGCAGCGCACGTGCAGCCGCGGGAACGACCGCGCGTTCTCGAGGGTCAGGGGCAGCCGGTGCTCGAAGCAGTGGATGGCTTTGTGCTCGGCCCCGTGGTAGCCGAACATGCGCTGGATGTCGGCCATGCGCCCGATCAGCCATATATAGAAGATGAAGATGGCGATGCGCAGGATTCCGTCCACGATGTTCCAGGCCAGCGTGTTGCCGTCGTACTCGCCCACGATGAGGTTGGTGACGAAAGCAGGGGCCACCACGAACAGCATCACGCCCAGAACCAGCCCCAGGGCCATGGAGAGCCCCATTTCGCGGGCTCCGAGCACCGGTTCGGGCTTCGGGGCTGCGGGCTGCACCGCAGCTTCCGCAGCCGCTTCCGCGCCCGGTCTTTCCGGGCCGCCGACGGCGGTGTGGGGCTCGGCCTGCGCGGCATCGGCGGCCGATAGGATCGGGGCCCCCTTGCAGGCATCCGGGGCATCGCCGACGGCATCGTCCGCATCCTCCTCTTCGGTGAAGGCGTGCTCCGCGGCGATGCTCAGGGCCTTGAAGCCCAGGGCCAGCGATTCCACGAAGGCGCGGCAGCCGCGGAAGAAGGGCCAGTACAGCCAGCGGGCCCTCTGGCGGCCCGTGGGCAGGTCATGCTGTTCCAGGTACACGCCGCCGTCGGGCTCGCGCACCGCCACCGACCAGTTGTACTTCCCGCGCATCATGATGCCCTCGAGCAGCGCCTGGCCGCCCACATGGGTTTTCAGCTCGCCGTCTTCCGAGAAGGCGCGCGAGAGGTCGCTTTGTCGTCCGTTGTCTTCCATGGTTCCCATCCGCTCAGTTTCACTTGCATTGTGCCCCAACGGTGCCGCGAATGGGGAGGATGCCCCCTTGCCTCACAAAAAAGCTATCGGCGCGCAATAGCGGCGCCGGGCTGGGAAGATGGCCGCGCCGACGCGTTCCCGTTACCCCATGCCGCCCGAATTTCCATACCAGCGCGGCCGATTTCGTGTATCCTTGCAAGCTATGGCGCCGGCCCCGGGGGCAGGGCGCCGTGCCCCACACGTTAATAAAGGACGAAGGGCATTCGTGTGAATTGGAGCGGCCCCGCGGCCGCAGGAAGCGAGGTTCCATGAGACTCGTGGTTACAGAGAAGAACGACGCCGCCGAGAAGATAGCATCGCTTCTGGGCTCGAAGGCGAAGAAGGACAAGGTGTACAACACGCCGGTCTACCGCTTCGAAGTGGACGGCGAGGAATGGGTGACCATCGGCCTGCGCGGCCATATCCTGGAGCCGGATTTCACGCCGGAGCTGGTGTACAAGCAGCGGGGCGGCTGGCGCGGCGTCACCGACGACGGCGAGGCGGTGCCGGCGGATATCCCGGCCAGCCTGGCCAAGCCCCCCTTCAAGAAGAAGAAGCCGTTCTCGGTGGACGGGGTGGATCTGAAGGGCTGGAAGATGGAGGCGCTACCGTACCTGGTGTATGCGCCCATCCAGAAGAAGCCCAAGGAGAAGGACATCATCCGCTCGCTGAAGAACCTGGCCAAGAAGGCCGACAGCGTGATAATAGCCACCGACTTCGACCGCGAGGGCGAGCTGATCGGCGCCGATGCGTTGGCCTGCATCCAAGAGGTGAACGATACGGCCCCGGTGTCCCGGGCGCGCTATTCCGCCTTCACCAAGGAGGAGATAACCCATGCCTTCGCCAACCTGGCGGAGCTCGACCGCAACCTGGCCGCCGCCGGCGCCTCGCGCCAGGATATCGACCTCATATGGGGCGCGGCCCTCACCCGCTACCTCACGCTGGTGAAGTTCGCCGGCTACGGCAACGTGCGCTCGT
>CANOBU010000058.1 GCA_947564425.1 uncultured Eggerthellaceae bacterium | reverse complement strand
CTATGGCTGAACCTATTAAAGATTTCACTATCGAAGACCTGGAGAGGATTTGCAGCGATGCAGGCCTCTCCCCTTTTCGAGCAATGCAGATCCTCGTTTGGATTTACGGCCGGGGTAAGCAGTCATACGGCGAGATGACGGATATACCCAAGGTCATCCGCGAGCAATTCGAGATTTCCTTCCCGCTTTATACGCCGGTTATCCGCGAGAAGCTGGTGTCGAGCGATGGGTCGCGGAAGTACCTTCTGGAATACCATGATGGCACCATAGTGGAGACCGTGGGTCTTCCCTCCAAAGACGGGCGCTTGAGCGTATGCTGCTCGAGCCAGGCCGGCTGCGCTATGGGCTGCGTGTTCTGCGCTACTGGAAAGGCCGGTTTCGTCCGCAACCTGACACCGGGGGAGATAGTCGATCAGGTTCTGGCGGTTCAGGAAGATTTCGGCGAGCGCGTCACGAACATCGTGGTGATGGGCCAAGGCGAGCCCTTTGCGAATTATGAGGCGGTAATGGGTGCGCTGCGAATTATGAACCATCCCAAGCTGCTGAACATAGGCGCCCGCCATATCACGGTTTCCACCTGCGGGTTAACCGATGGAATTGGACGTTTCGCCGAGGAACCGGAGCAATTCACGTTGGCGGTATCGCTCCATAGCGCCCGTCAAGAGGTCCGCGACAGGCTTATCCCTGCGATGGAGAACCAGCGGCTCGGCGCATTGCGCCAGGTGCTCGACCGCTATGCAGGGGCAACGGGGCGCCGTTTCAGCCTTGAATATGCCCTGATGGATGGGGTGAATGATAGCGAACAGGACTTAGAAGCCCTTATTGCCTTCAGCCGGCGGTTGCTCTGCCATGTGAACCTCATTCCGTTGAATGCCATCGAGGACGCTGCGGTACAACCTGCATCTCAGAATAAGATGCAGGAATGGCAGGAGCAGTTGGAAGCAGCCGGCATATCCTGCACCGTGCGGCGGTCGCGCGGCAGGGATATCAGCGGAGCATGCGGCCAGCTGGCCGGCAAGAACCGATAGAGAGGGGAGTCAGATGGGAATCGATCCTTCGAAAATCAAGGTGGCGCTTCTGGCAGGCGGAAGCAGCGGCGAGCGCGAGGTGTCCTTGAAGTCGGGCGAAAGCTCGCGGGAGGCTCTGAAAGCAGCCGGCTTCGCTGTGACCATGCTCGACCCTGCGCGAAAAGGCGATTTGAAGGTGCTGATGGATGAACCCTTCGACGTGGCATTCCTGTGCCTTCATGGTCGCAAGGGCGAGGATGGCTCGCTGCAGGGCTTCCTGGAGATGATCGACCTCCCCTATACCGGGTCCCACACGCTTTCGAGCGCCCTGGCTATGGATAAGACCCGTGCTAAGGTCTTCTATAAAGAAGCTGGTATTCCCGTAGCGCCCTCGGTGAACGTGTACCGGGCCGACGGATACGATGTGCAGGCAATAATAGATGCCATCGGCAGTCATTGCGTGGTGAAACCCGCCAACGAGGGCAGTTCGCTGGGAGTGGAGATCGTCGAAGGTGCCCCGGCTTTGGAGGCCGCCATAGAACGGGCCCTGGAGTTGGATGATACCGTGCTGGTGGAGCAGTTCTTCAAGGGCATAGAGGTTACGGCGGCGGTGCTGGGCAACGAGGACCCGGAAGCTATGCCGCTGGTGCAGATGGTACCCAAGAACGATTTCTACGATTTCGAATCGAAGTATGCCCCCGGCGGGTCCGACCACCTGTGCCCTGCGCCGATCGATGATGCCCTGACGGCGAAGATCCAGGAGTATGCCTGCCGGGCCCATAAGGTGCTGGGGTGCAGCGGTGTGAGCCGGACGGATTTCATGATAAATGACCAGGGGAAATGCATTATTCTGGAAACGAATACCATACCTGGTATGACAGAGACATCCCTCCTACCAGATGCTGCGCGCGTGGCCGGCATAAGCTTCCCCGATCTCTGCACCCGCCTAATAGAATACGCCCTGGTTTGAATCAACGCTCCAGCCATGAAGGAAACGGGGCCAGCGCAGCCGGCGGGGAGGGTTCGCCGCTTGCGCAGGCAGGCAGAGCCATGCAGGATAGGCAACACCGTACTGCCGAGCAGCTGTAGGCGAACCCTCCCCGCCGGCTGCGCTGGCCCCGTTTCCTTCCCCACCACCCCCGCATAACGGTTTAGCAAAGGTTCCCCCGGCTGTGCGCTGGGGGTTTTCTTTTGCGGCTACCATGAGGGCAGAGAGTGCAGCGGCGGCGTTGCGCGGATGCCGGAGCGAGGAACGGGGGATACCATGTACAGCGAGAATCTTGACTCCGAGCTTGAGCAGCTGGAAGAAACCGGCGAGACCGAAGCCGAGTGGATCGACCAGGAGACAGAGCTGCAGGATGCCGAGGACGACGAGGACGAGCTGATGGGCGCCGATGTCCAGGAGAGCGACTTGGAGCACGCCTATGCCAGCTTCTCCACCCCCAACGAGATGGATTACGATGGCTGGGACCCCTCCGAGGTGGAAGAGGCCATGGATCTGTACGAGTCATCGGAGGTGCTGGAATCGAAGCCCGACGCCTTCCATCTGGTGGACGACCACGACCTGGAAGAGCAGGAAATCGACATGGAGATAGAAGAGGGCGACATCCAGGCCATCCTTGTGGACGAGGACGGCAACGAAGTGGGGTTCGTGCTGCTGGATGACGATGGCCACGAGCAGGAATACTTCTATGTAACCGATGATATGGAAGAGTATATCGATGCCGAAGGCGATGAGCCGGCCCATGCCGTGCGTTCGTCCGATGGCGAGGAATTCGACCTCGATATGACACGCGAGGCCGTAACCGAGGGCAGCCCCTCCGCCAAGCGCATCCCCGTGGACTAGAGCACGTCGAACAGCATGAGGCCCATATACACCAGGAAAGCGATTATGGCCAGTATGAACAGCCAGCTGACGGCGTAGCATCCCTTGTTGCGGGCCCGTCCCTGCTCCACCATCTTATCGCCGAGGGACTGATGGTCCTTCAGCACGGCCATGCCCACTTCCTTCTTCGGCAGCGGCACCGTCTCGCCGGGCATCCACTGGGGGTCGTCCAGCATCTTGCGGACAGCCTCGGGGCCCAGGTCGATTTTCGGCCGCACCCCTTCGGCCAAGCGCTGCCCGACCCGCTGGATGAAGGCCTCGACCGGCTGGGCGACGGAGGGCTCGAAGCAGAAGACGGCCACTTGCCCCCAGTAGTATCCGGGTTCCGGTGCATCGGTGTAGGCGACGAACGACAGAAGCGCCCGCACCTCCCGGCCCTGTGCAAGCGCCAGCTGGATGCGCTGGGAGTCCTGCTCGTCGAGAAACGCCCGCTTCGCACCGAATTTGTTGGAGATCCACGCGACCATGCGGCCGTCCTGCACCTCCATCGACACATCGTAGGGGTTTCCCACCAGGTCGTCGGCCCCCATCATAAGCGAGCCTTCCTTCTTCGAAGGCGTTTCGAATCGCGCGTAGAAACCGTTATATGGGTTCATGGCCGGCGCCCCTATCCTGTACAATATGCCCGTGAATTCTGTAAGGGAACATATTCTAGACGGAACCCCCGCTGATGTGGTCGAACGCTACGAATCGCTCGGTCAGAAGGCCCAGGAGATGGATTTCGGGCCCCTGGACCGCAATCTGGTGGTGGTGGATACCGAGACCACCGGCCTGTCGTTCAACCACGACGAGCTCATCCAGATAGCCGCCGCCCGCGTGGAGGACGGCGAGATTTCCGATTGGTACATCACCTTCGTGGACCCGGGTAAGCCCATCCCCGAGGACATCCAGCACCTCACCGGCATAACCGATGACGACATAGCCGGCGCCCCGGACCCCGATGCGGCCTTGGAGGGGCTGGTGGAGTTCGCCGGCGACGCCGTGATGGTGGCCCATAATGCCAACTTCGACAAGACGTTCCTGACGGCGCATCCGGCCGGCTATCCTCTGTTGCAGAACGTGTGGCTGGACTCCCTGGACCTATCGCGCATCGCCCTGCCGCGGTTGAAGTCGCATCGCCTGATCGACCTGGTGCATACCTTCGGCGCACCGACCTCCACCCATCGCGCCGATGACGATGTGGCTGCCACCTGCGTGGTGTTCCGCATCCTGCTGGCCGGCATCGCCAGCATGCCCCTGCCCCTGGTCCGCGAGATAGGCGCCATGGCGCCCGAAAGCGAATGGTCCACCGGCTTTGCCTTCCGCGTGATGGCCGACCTGATGGAAGGCGGCTTGGGCGACCCGTCCGCCGGCATCGGCGACGGCGGTACCTCCGTTTCCACTCCTCGCTTCGCTGCGGGGGTTGGAAACTCCGGCACCGACGTCGCCGATGCCGGCTGCTCATCCGATGCAGTAAATGGCAACGAAGCTCCTGGAATCGGGGGCGCCGAGGGGGAGGGTGGAGTTTCCAACCCCCGCAGCGAAGCGAGGAGTGGAAACGGAACCCTCCCCCTCGGCGCCCCCGATTCCAGGAGCGGACAAGCAACCAAGCCGCTGTTCTCCCTTGCAGCTATGCGCCGCCGCAGGATCAGCAGCCTGCCGGCCCTTCCCGTCCGCAAGGATGCGGACGACCTGGCCGGGCAGCTCGTCTTCCCCACGGCAGAGGAGATCGATGCCGCCTTCAGCGCCGCCGGCCTGCTGGGGCGCATATACCCCGCCTACGAGGTGCGCGAAGAGCAGCGCACCATGGCCCGGAGCATCAGGGATACCTTCGAGGGTTCCCTGAACCTGGTGGTGGAGGCCGGTACCGGTGTGGGGAAATCGATGGCCTATCTGGTGGTCGCTGCATTATTCGCCCTGAAGAACGATGTCGCCGTGGGCGTGGCCACCAAGACCAACAGCCTGTTGGACCAGCTGGTATACCAGGAGCTGCCGGCCCTCGCCGAGGCATTGGCTGCGGAAGAGCCCGACCTTCCGCCGCTCACTTGGGCGCCGCTGAAGGGCATGGGCCATTACCCCTGCCTGCGCAAGGTGGCCCGCATCGTGGATGCCGGCCCCCAGATGCGCGAGGTGGCGGGCAGCCCAACCAGCCAGGCACCGGCGCTGGCGGGGTTGCTGTCGTTCATCGAGCAGAGCGATTTCAGCGACATGGATTCCCTGAAGATCGATTTCCGCGCTCTTCCCCGCTATAGCGTGACCAGCACCAGCAACGATTGCCTGAAGCGCAAATGCCCCTTCTTCGGCCGCCAATGCTTCGCCCACGGGGCGCGCCGTCGTGCCGAGGGGGCGTCCATCGTGGTGACCAACCATTCGCTGCTGCTGTGCGATGTGGCCGCCGACGGGGCATTGCTGCCCGCTATCCGCCATTGGGTGGTGGATGAGGCCCATTCCGTCGAGGACGAGGCACGCAGCGCCTTCGCCCTGGAGGTGAACTCCGAGGCCCTGGAGCGCCTGATGCGCTCGGTGGGCACCCGGGCCGGGGCCCGCAACGTGTATGCCCGGGCCGAACGCGCCTTGGGAGCGCAGGGGACCGACCAGCTGACGCAGTTCTTCGCCCTTATGGCGAAGTGCAAGCAGGAGGCTGCCGGTTTCGAGGAGGCGGCGGACCGCTACCTGCCTGCTGTGAAGGAGCTGCTGTACTTCGAGGGCGGCGCGCGCACGCGGCGCGGTCAGACCTACGACCCGGTGGATATATGGGTGAACGGCGAAGTGCGGGCCAGCCAGCGCTTCCGCGATCTGGCGGCCGAGGCCCTGGCGCTGGTGGAAGCCTGCGATCGGCTGATCAAATGCAATCAGGACCTCGTGGCGTTCCTGGAGGGCATCGACGAGGCGGCGGTTGCCCAGCGCGAGATCGCCTCTGTCACCTTGGAGCTGCGCGACCTGCGCAACGCCGCCGAGGTGATCTACGGCGATCCGTCCGACCGCTATGTCTACCAGGCTGTGGTCTCGCACAAGAAGGACCGTTTCAACGATGCGGTGCAGGCGCTGCTGCTGGATGTGGGCGAACCCATGAACGAGCGCTTCTACGCTCGTACTCACAGCGTGGTGTTCGCATCGGCTACCCTTTCGGTGGGGGAATCGTTCGAGGCGTTCCAGCAGGCCGTGGGCCTGGGGGCCGGCGAGTTCAGCCCCGTGCGCAGCCTGCAGCTGGATTCCAGCTTCGACTTCGACAACCGCATGCTGGTGTATGTGGTGGCCGATATGCCCGAACCCAACGAACCCGGCTATCTGGACGCCCTGAACCGCCTGCTGGTGGCCGTGCATCGGGCCAACCGGGGGTCGGTGCTCACGCTGTTCACCAACCGCCGCGAGATGGAGAAGAGCTACGGCGAGGTGGCCCCGGCCCTGAAGGGCGACGACCTGCGGGTTGTATGCCAGAAATGGGGCGTGTCGGTGAAGGGCCTGCGCGATGACTTCCTGGCCGACAAGCACCTGTCGCTGTTCGCCTTGAAATCGTTCTGGGAGGGTTTCGACGCCCCCGGCGAGACCCTGCGCGGGGTGGTCATTCCCAAGCTGCCCTTCGCCCGGCCCACCGACCCGCTGTACTGCGAGCGGGCCTCGCGCGATGACCGCGCTTGGTGGCGCTATGTGCTGCCCCAGGCGGTCATCGAGACGAAACAGGCCGCCGGGCGGCTTATCCGCAAGGCCGACGACCGCGGCGTGCTGATCCTGGCCGATAAGCGCCTGGTGTCGAAGGGGTATGGCAAGACCTTCCTGAATTCGCTGCAGAGCCGCACGGTGCGCGTGGCCACCATGGATGAGATAACCGCAGCCCTGGAAGCCATGGAGCTGTAGGTTCCCATGGCGGGCGTCTTCGATTTCCTGCATATCAAGCGGCGCACGGCCGGCTCGTCCAACGAGCTCTCCTTCGACGTGCTGGACGCCGCGCGCCACCAGCTGGACAGCCAGCAGAAGCAGGGGAAGCGCGGGGCCGCGGACCGTCCGGCCCTGGGAGCGGTGCATGCCCAGGGAAGCGACGGCACGTACAGGACCACCCTTTCCGCCGAGGACGAGGTGAGGCGCCGCAAGCGCCAGCGCCGGCAGCATACGCTGCGCCTGAGGGCCGTGGGCGTGCTGGTCGCCATCGCCGTGCTGTGCGCGGGGGTGGTGTTCAGCTACAACCTGTACAAGGACCGCACCGATTTCAACGGCAAGGTGAACGGCTTGGTGGCCAGCATCGTGGAGGGCGACGATGCGCTGGTGAAGCTCGACGACCTGATGGCCGATCCGTTCGACCGCTTCCAGGCCGATGACCGCAGCCGGCTTCTGGCCCAGCTGCCCCTGCTGCTGGAAGGCTTGGAGGCGGTGGATGACCGCGCCGCCGAGCTGGCCGGCCAGGCTTCTTCGGAGGGCGACCGGGTTACCCTGCGCGAGATATCCGCGGCGGTGCAGGCCCGCATGACCATGCTGGGGGCTGCCAGCCAGGCTTTCCGCCTGTCCGCCACCGTGAACGGCAACGAAGATGCAGCCAACCGCACCTGGATGCACGTGGTGGACGCCGACCAGGCGGTGCGCCAGGCGGCGCAGCTGGCCAACAGCGCCCTGACCGAGGAGGAAACGGTGGCCGCCCGCGATGCCACCGCCGAGGCCGCCCAGGCGCTGCAGACCGCCAGCGACGAGCTCGAAGCGCTCGAACGCCAGGTGAAGGGCCTCGATTTCTCGGCCCAGCTGGCCTATCTGGCCTGCCGCATCGAGGCGCTGGGCTATGCCGTGGAAACCTCCGATGCGCTGCTGGCCGGCGATCGGAGCGCGGCTTCGTTGGCCAACGAGGAGTACAACCGCCTGGAACGTCAGGCTGCCGCCATGGCCGAAGAACTGCCGGCATCGGTGGCCGATGCGGTGGATGCCGCCTATGCGCAGCAGAAGGAGGACGCCCTGGCCGCCTACAACCAGGCCCGTGCCGCCGTCACCAAGGCCGACGCCGACTTGCGCACCCGCCTGTAGGTGCTGCCGCCGCACGGCTGCGGTCGTCCGCCTGTTGTCTGTAACCTCGGAAAAGTGACCGGGAACAGCCGCTTTTCGCGCTATACTTTTTAGGATTATCTACACGTGTGCCCAAAAACGGGTCAAACCGGTCGACTGGAAGGTTTTGTCGATGTCACAATTGATGGATTATACGCGCTACCTGGCCAAGGAAATCGGCCCGCGGCCTGCGGGTACGGCCGAGGAGCAGCAGGCAGCCCTCTATTTGACCGAGCGGTTCCAGAAGGATGCGGGCTTCGCAGCCGAGATAGAGGAGTTCCAGCGCCGCACGCGCCCCGGCCTCTCCCAGGCCATCCTGGGCGGCGTGATGGCGGTGGTCACCCTCCTGGCCATGTTTGTGCCGGCCCTGGCCATCCCCGCGTTCATCCTGGCCGCGGCAGCAGCGGCCGTGTTCGTCCTGGAGCTTATGGGCACGCCTTTGCTGTCCCGCGTGCTTGCCAAGGGCAACAGCCAGAATGTGGTGGCGAAGTACCAGCCCGATCCCGAGAACGAGGGCTCCAGCCGCGCAGTGTCGCGCAAGATCATCCTGGTGGCCCATTACGATTCGGGCCGCGTTACCCCGCCCCTGCTGAAGCGATTCGAGGGCGGCAGGATATCCCTGTCGATGATCGCCGCGGGCGGTATGGTGGCCGAAGCCGTGCTGATGCTGCTGCGCATCTTCATCGCCATAAGCGGCGGTGGGGTGCTGGTGGTGCTGAACGCCCTTTCTGTCGTGGCGCTGCTGGTGTGCCTGGTGCCGGTGCTGAAGCTGGTGCTGGTAAGCCGGGCCCCCTTCAACGAGGGCGCCAACAACAACGCCACCGGTTCGGCGGCGCTGGTGGATATCGCCTGTCGCATAAGCCAGGGATGCGTGAGCGAGGCCGACCTGGCGGGGGCCGCCGGTTCCGTCAGCATCCACGGCGGCGCTGCTGCTCGCGAGGCGGGCCTGGTGCCCGAGGGCGCCACCCTTACCTATGAGGCCGCCGTGACCGAGGGTGCGCCGGCGGGCTCCGAGGAAGAGCGCCTGCTTGCCGCGAAGGCCGCCATCGCCGCCCTGACGGGCAAGCCGGTGGAGCGCCGGGTGTACAGCACCCTGGCGGAAGAGGCTCCCGCGGCCGAGGCGCTTCCCGCAGATGCCGATAGCATCATCCGCATGGATGCCGAGGATCTGCCCGGTCCGGTGGATTCGCATGGCACCATCACCCAGATACCCGATGAGGAATTCGCCGTGGCGTTCAAGGAATACCGTACCGGCAGCATGCCGCCGGTAGGCGAGGGGGCCGCACCTGCTGCGCCCGCTGCCGAGCCGGCACCCGAGCCGGCGCCTGCTGCCGAGGTTGCCCCCGATTCGGCGCCCACCGCCGAGGGCGGCCAGGATGTGGGCGGGTTCCAGAATGCACCCAGCTGGTTCGTGGCTGCCCAGAAGAATGCGAAGAAGTCCGCGGGCCGCGCCGACATACATCGGTCCCGCTACACCGAGGCCATGGAGAACGCCGAGCGCGAGCGGCACCAGCAGGAGGAGGCCCAGGCGGCCGCCGCCGAGGCTGCCCGCGAGGCCGAGCGCAAGGCCCGCGAGGCCG
>CANOBU010000057.1 GCA_947564425.1 uncultured Eggerthellaceae bacterium | reverse complement strand
CGGGCCCGGGAGCTGGGCCTGCCGGCGATTGCGGCTGCCGGGGGAGGGGCCGCCAGCGGGCAGCAGGTCCTGGCGGGCTGCTCCTACGCACAGGGCGCCGATGCGCTGGCCGGGGCTGCGGTGGTGCTGGATGCCACGCCCCTCGGCATGGCCGCGGGCGACCCGGCTCCTTTCGATACCGGGCTGCTGCATGAAGGCCAGGCGGTATTCGATGTGGTGTACGGCCACGGGGAGACGGCGCTGCTGGCAGCGGCCCGGGCGGCGGGCTGCCGCGCCTTCGACGGCGCCGGCATGCTGGTGGCCCAGGCGGTCGAGACGGTGCGGGACCTCGTGGATTGGCTCGAGGTGCCCGTAGACCTGCAGCAGGCGGACCTCTTCCCCCTCATGGCCCAAGCCGCCGGCTTCGACCTCTAGAGGCGTTCCTTCTGCGCTACAATCGGTGTCGGGAAAGAACGGGCTTGGGAGTAAGGAGCCTTCATGCGCTATATGACAGCAGGGGAGAGCCACGGACCGCAGCTTACCGCCATCATCGACGGGGTGCCGGCGGGGCTGCGCATCTCCGAAGAGTCCATCAACGCCGACCTGGGCCGGCGCCAGGCCGGCTACGGACGCGGCGGCCGCATGGCCATCGAGCAGGACCGCGTGACCATAACCTCCGGCGTGCGCTTCGGCCGCACCCTGGGTACCCCCATAGCCCTGACCATACAGAACCGCGACTGGGAGCACTGGACCGACTGCATGGCCGCCTTCGGCGATGCCCCTGCCGACCTGCAGCGCGAGGTTACCCCCCGGCCCGGCCATGCCGACCTGGTGGGCGTGCTGAAGATCGACTCCGACGACTGCCGCGATGTGCTGGAGCGCGCGAGCGCCCGCGAGACGGCGGCGCGGGTGGCAGCGGCCGGCGTGGCCCGCGAGTTCTTGGCCGAGCTGGGGGTGGAGGTGTTCTCGTACGTCCTGTCCATCGGGTCGGCCAAGATGCACGAGGCCGACCCCTTGCGCGATGCCGTGGAGTACAAGCCCCTGGAGATAGAGATATCCGATGTGCGCTGCCCCAACGACGCCGCCGCCGATGCCATGCGGGCCGAGATAGACAAGGCCCGCGAGCTAGGCGAGAGCCTGGGCGGCACCTTCCGCGTGGTGGCCCGGGGCCTGGTGCCGGGCCTGGGCGGCTACGCCTCGGCCGACGAGCGCATGACTGCGCGCATCGGCGCGGCCCTGTTCTCGATCCCGGCCATCAAGGGCGTGGAGTTCGGCCTGGGCTTCGAGGCGGCGCGGCTGCCGGGCTCGGAAGTGCACGACCCCATACAGCTGGTCCCCGGCAGCGGCTTCACCCGCGCAAGCAACAACGCCGGCGGCTTGGAGGGCGGCATGACCACCGGCATGCCCCTTATAGCCACCTGCGCCATGAAGCCCATACCCACCCTGATGACCCCGCTGGAAACCGTGAACCTGGATACCCTGGAGCCGGCCGAGGCCTCCAAGGAGCGCAGCGATGTATGCGCGGTGCCCGCCTGCGCCGTGGTGGCCGAATCCGAGATGGCCTTCGCCCTGGCCCAGGCCTACCTGGAGAAGTTCGGCCACGATAACATGGCCGATATCAAGGCGAACCTGGCAGCCTATCGCCAGCGCCTGAAGACGGCGGCGAAGTAGCCATGGCCGATACCGCGACTCCGCAGCCCGGCGGGGACATCGGGGAAACCCCGCAGCAGGCGGCCCAGCCCCCGGTGTTCGATTTCCGCAAGCCCGGGGGCGCCGTTGCCGCGCCGCCTGCCTACGAGCTGGCGAAACCCGTGTTCTTCATCGGGTTCATGGGGGCCGGCAAGACATCGGTGGCCCGCAAGCTGGCCCGCATGGCCGGTGTGGCCTCCATCGATCTGGATACCTACATCGAGCGCCATTGCGATTGCAAGATATCCCAGATATTCGAGGAGTCGGGCGAAGCCGGCTTCCGTGCCATCGAGACCGAGCTGCTGCGGCATCTGGCCGGCGGCGAGCCGCGCCTTATCTCGTGCGGGGGCGGCGCGGTGCTGAGCCAGGAGAACCGCCGCATCATGGCGCAGCATGGCTGCGTGGTGTACCTGCAGGTGACGGCCGCCGAAGCGGCATCCCGCATATCCGATACCTCCACGCGCCCGCTGTTCGGCGACCTGGCCCAGGCCCAGCGGGTGATCGAGGAGCGGCTGCCCTATTACGAGGATGCGGCCGATATCGTGATGGATACGGCCGGCCGCGGCACCGCGCCCTTGGCGCGCGACCTGCTGCATATCCTGAAGAAGGAAGGCATCCTATGGCAACGAAGGTGATCGTGAACCTGCCCGACGAAGCGCCCTATGCGGTGCGCATCGGCGAGGGCATCATAGCCGACCTGGGGCGCAATCTGCGGGATATC
The DNA here is from genome assembly GCA_947564425.1 of uncultured Eggerthellaceae bacterium. GTDB lineage: Bacteria > Actinomycetota > Coriobacteriia > Coriobacteriales > Eggerthellaceae > UBA9715. The sequence goes on along the minus strand of CANOBU010000057.1, from coordinate 7,107 downwards.
CCTCGTTTCGCCCGGACGGCCGACGTGCTGGTGGTGACCGACTCCAACGTGGCGCCCCTGTACCTGGCGGCGGTAAGGGAGTCCCTGGCGGCAGCCGGTTTCAAGGCGGCCGATGCCGTGGTGCCCGCGGGCGAGGAGACGAAATCGGTGGAAGTGGCCGCCGAGCTGTGGTCGGCCCTGGCGCAGCTGGCCTTCGGCCGCGACTGCCTGGTGGTGGCGCTGGGCGGCGGCGTGGTGGGGGACCTGGCCGGTTTCGTGGCCGCCACCTATATGCGCGGCGTGCCGGTGGTGCAGGTGCCCACCACGCTTCTGGCCATGGTGGATTCCTCTGTGGGCGGCAAGACCGCCGTGAACCTGCCCGAGGGGAAGAACCTGGCGGGGGTGTTCTACCAGCCCTCCTTCGTGTGCGCGGATACCGCCACCCTGGCCACGCTGCCCGACCGCGAATGGCGATGCGGCTGCGCCGAGGTGGCGAAATCGGCCGCCATCGACTCCGACGATTTCTTCTTCTGGCTGTGCGAGCACGCCCCGCAGCTGGCCGCCCGCGATTCGCAGGTTGCCGCCGAGGCCATCAAGCGCTGCGTGGTGTTCAAGGCCGATGTGGTCGCCCGCGACAAGACCGAGAGCGCCGGCGTGCGCGAGTGCCTGAATTTCGGCCATACGCTGGGCCACGCCATCGAGGCGGCAGCCGGCTACGGTACCTACAGCCATGGGGCCGCCGTGGCCGAGGGCATGCGCTTCGCCCTGGCCCTGAACGACGGCGCCGATGCCTCCCCCGAATTCGCGGAGGCCCTGGGGCGGCTGCTGGATACCCTGCAGCTGCCGGTCCTGGAATGGCGGGCGCCGGCAGACCGGCTGTTGGAGGCCATGCGCTGCGACAAGAAGAACCGCGGCGGCGATGTGCGCTTCGTGCTGGCCGACGATGTGGGCCGCTGGCACGTGGAGGCTATCGGCGAGGAACGGCTGAGGGAATCTCTGGAGGCCTGGTAGGGTTGTTCCGGCGGGGTGCGGCGGGCGCGGGCCGTTGCGATACAATGGCACCGTAACCTGACCTTTCGGGAGGAAACCGCCATGGCGATTCGCAGCGTTCTCGTGATAAACGGCCCCAATCTGGACATGCTGGGCATCCGCGAGCCCGATATCTACGGCCGCGAGACCCTCGGCCGCCTGGAGCAGGTGGTGGAGGGCTACGGCCAGGGCATCGGCCTGGAGGTGGCCTGCTACCAATCGAACAGCGAGGCCAAGCTGATCGACAAGATCCATCGGGCCCCCCAGAAATACGACGCCATCGTGTACAACCCCGGGGCCCATACCCACTATTCCTATGCCCTGCGCGATGCCGTGGCCTCGATCGACATCCCGGTGGTGGAGGTGCATCTGTCCGATATCGATGACCGCGAGGAGTTCCGGCGCCTGTCGGTCATAGCGCCGGTCTGCGTGGCGCAGGTGAAGGGCCTGGGCACCGACGGCTACCTGCGGGCCCTGGACCTGCTGCGCGAGGGCACGGTGTTCCAGCGCCTGGGCGAGGGCTTCGAGCGCCGCGTGGCGGGCAATCCCCCCATCGTGGTGGCGGCCGACCAGCCCTCGGCGGCCCTGGTGCAGGCCCGGGCGCGGGTTTCCGAAGCGGGTGCGCCCCCGGTGGCAGCCGCCGGCACCGCCCCGGCCCCCGCGGGATACAGCGGGGCTCCCGGCGTTCCGACCGCCCCCGAGGCAGCCGGCGATACGGGCATCGCCGCTGCAGCCGCCCGCCATGCGGCCCCCGCCAAGGATTTCACCGCCCCCTACAGCGCAGCCATCGACGAGGCCGACCAGGGCCTGGTTTCGGTGGAGCGCCAAACGCTGCTGCGCCTGGCCTGCGCCCGCGCAGGCGTGGGTGCCATGCTGGTGCGCGACACCGCCAACATCCAGTGGCTGTGCGCCCTGGACGGCGTGTTCGACGAGGAGAAGGCCCATGCCCTGCTGGTAGCCGCCAACGTGGCGGTGCTCCATACCGATTCGCGCTATGCCGATGCCCTCACCCGGGCCATCAAGCGCACCACCGGCAACATCATCGTGAACGACCAGCCCGAGAGCCATGCCGAGTTCGCCTGGAACACCCTCACCCAGAACGGCACGGCCGAGTTCGGCGCCGCCCTGGGCATGGAGGACACCATCAGCTATGCCGAGTTCGTGAAGCTGGTCGACAAGTTCCAGACCAAGGGGCTCACGCCCACCACCGATGCGGTGCTGAAGCTGCGGGCCGTGAAGGATCCGGGTGAGCTCCAGCGCATGCGGGCCGCCCAGGCCGTCACCGATGCCGCCTTCAGCCATATCATCGACTTCATGCGCCCGGGCATGACCGAGCGCGAGGTGCAGCTGGAGCTCGAGGACTACATGCTGCGCCATGGGGCCGGGGCCCTGGCTTTCCGCTCCATCGTGGCGGCGGGTGCCAACGGCGCCGACGCCCACGCCATCCCCGGCAAGACCAAGCTCGAGGCCGGCCAGAGCGTCGTGCTCGATTTCGGCGCCCGGGCTTTCGGCTATTGCTCCGACATGACGCGCACGGTGTTTTTGGGCGCCCCCGACGACGAGATGGCCGGAGCCTGGGATACCCTGCGCCGGGCCAACGAGAAGGTGGAGGCGCTGCTGAAGCCGGGCGTCACGGGCAAAGAGGCCCACGAGCTGGCCGAGAAGGTGCTGGCCACCGGCGGGTTCGGCGGCATGATGGGCCATGGGCTGGGCCATGGCGTGGGCCTGGAGATCCACGAGCTGCCCGTGCTGAACACCCGCAACGAGGAGCCCCTGGTGGAGGGCAACGTGGTCACCGTGGAGCCGGGCATCTACGCACCGGGCCGCTACGGCATGCGCCTGGAGGACTTCGGCGTGGTCACCGCCGACGGTTTCGACGTTTTCACCCAAAGCACCCATGAAATGGTTATAATCTAACGGTTTTGATCCAAGAGGAATGACGGGGGTACCAATGGCAATCTCAACGGCGGATTTCAAGAACGGCATGTGCATCGAATACAACGGCAAGCTGTGGACCATCATCGAGTTCCAACATGTGAAGCCCGGCAAGGGCGGCGCCTTCGTGCGCACCAAGCTGCGCGATGTGAAGACGGGCCGCGTGGTGGACAACACCTTCAACGCCGGCACCAAGTTCGATTCCGTGCGCATGGAAACCCGCAAGATGCAGTACCTCTACAACGATGGCGCCGACTTCAACTTCATGGACAACAACACCTACGAGCAGGAGGCCCTGCCGGCCGATGTGGTGGGCGACACCGCCAAGTGGCTGAAGGAGAACGATGAGGTCACCCTGCAGTACGCCGGCGACGAGCTGATCGGCATCGAGCCGGCCATGTTCGTGGAGCTGGAGGTCACCGAGACCGAGCCCGGCTTCAAGGGCGACACCGTGCAGGGCTCTACGAAGCCGGCCACGGTGGAGACGGGTGCCGTGGTGCAGGTCCCCATGTACGTGGAAATCGGCGACGTCCTGCAGATCGACACCCGCGACGGCCGCTTTGTCAAGCGCCTCTAGCGTTCCATCCATGTTGGAATCGGCGGGGTGATCTGTTGGGATCCTGCTGGGTCCGGGCTGCTGGCTGTTCATCGGATTGCCAGGTTATCCGCGCTACCATGGGCCGCATCGTAAGGAGATGCGGGCTATGGACGGAGGGCGGTTCCCATGGAGCAGGCGATAAGGCGGCATAGGGCGGTAGGGGTCATACTCGCCGCTGTCGGGGCGGTTGCGGTGCTGGCGCTGGTTGCGGGGCTGGTGCTCGTGCCGGCGGGGGAGGCCCAGGCGGCCGGCAAAGGGCGCATGGCGGCGGCCAAGGTGGTGAAGAAGCAGTCCCTGGCGGGGGCTTCCCTGGCCCTTTCGACCTCGTCCTATACCTACGATGGCAAGGCGAAGAAGCCGACGGTCACGGTGCGGCTCGGCGGCAAGAGGCTGGTCAAGGGAACGCACTTCACCGTCAGCTACAAGAACAACACCAAGGCCGGCACCGCAACCGCTATCGTGAAGGGGAAGGGTACCTACACCGGTACGCGCTCGAAGGCGTTCAAGATCGCCCGGAGATCCCTGGCAAAGGCTTCGGTGTCGCTTTCCAAGGCCTCCTATACCTACGATGGCAGGGAGAAGCGGCCCACGGCCGCGGTAAGGCTTTCCGGCAAGCGCCTTACCAGGAACTCGCATTTCACGGTGGCGTATCGGTCCAATGTGAACGCCGGCACCGCCACCGTGACGGTCAGCGGCACGGGGAATTACTGCGGCAGCGTCGCGAAGCGGTTCGCCATAGCGCCCAGATCGCTTAAGAGTGCATCCGTAACCCCGGCATCGGCGAGCCTGCCCTATAGCGGCCGCCCCCAGAGCCCGGCTGTGACGGCGAAGCTGTCGGGCAGGATGCTGCGCAACGGCATCGATTACACGGTTTCATATCGGGCGAACACAGCCATCGGCACGGCTACGGCGGTCATCGCCGGTAAGGGGAATTACACCGGTACGGCCTCGAAGTCCTTCAAGATAACCGAGCCCCTCATCGGCCAACGCCTCGGCACCGCCTATGCTGCGGGGCAGGGGGCCGCCTATCGCACCATACCCGCAGCCGAACGCAATGCGGGTCGGCTCTCGCTTACGGCGGCAGCCGACAAGAGCTGCGTTCTGGCCATCGAGGGGCGCAGATTCCCGGGCCGTTGGAAGCTGGACACCTTCAGCAACGATGACAACCGCTATTACGTGCTCGCCTTCGACGACGGTCAGAAATGGGGCGCCTTCTACACCAGGGGCACGGTCAGGCTTGTGGATCTGAAGGATTCCACCCATGGCGCCATCTTCGGCTGAGAGGGGGATCCATGGACCGAAGGCTCGCGCGTTCCGGCCAACGCCGGCGACTCCAGCGGATTCACCGGTTGCGGCACAGCGTCGATTCCGGAAACACGGCTCCCGTTGTTTACTGTAGTAAAATGCATTACTACGGTAAACAACGGAAGGAGCCTCCCATGAGCGTTTCCTATGCCCTGCGGGTAGACGAGAAGCTGAAGGAAGAGGTTTCCGCTGTGGCAGAGTACTACGGCCTGGACCTCGCCACCATGACCCGCGCCCTGTGGAGCCAGATTGCCCGCACCAAGCGCATCCCCCTGGAGTTCAGCGACGAGGAGCCCAACGAGGAGAGCCTGGAAGCTATCCGCCAGACCCGCGAGATGATCCAGAACAGCACGGGGAAGGCCTACGCGACTGCCGAGGAGCTATCCGATGCGCTGGGAATCTAGATGCTTGAGCCTGGATGCGATGACCCATCCCGTTCCTCCTTGCCATAGGGTGTTTCCGAGAATTTACCCTCCCCCCTTGCCAGGTTTCCTATAATAGATAGTTCAAGCGAGCGCTTGGAGCCTTGGGCCGGTCCGGCGCGGGGTATGCGCCGCTTGCGCAGGCGGCCGATGACCTGCCGGTTGGCAGCGGCTCTGCCGCCGAGCAGCCGTAGGCGCATACCCCGCGCCGGACCGGCCCAAGGCTCCAAGCCCCAGCACGACGCGTACATTCACAAGCCCAAGGAGGAGCCCTGTGCCACAGCTTCACCTCATGGATACCACCATCCGCGACGGCCAGCAGAGCCTGTGGGCCACCCGCATGCCCGTGGGCGACATGCTGCCCATCCTGCCCGCCATGGACCAGGTGGGCTATTGGGCCATCGAGGCCTGGGGCGGCGCCACCTTCGACACCTGCCTGCGCTTCCTGGACGAGAACCCGTGGGAGCGCCTGCGCTCCATCAAGGCCAATGCCCCCAACACGCCGCTGGCCATGCTGTCCCGCGGCCAGAACCTGGTGGGCTACAAGCATTACTCGCGGGAAATCGTGCACCGGTTCATCGCGGCTGCCAAGCAGAACGGCGTGGAGGTGTTCCGCGTGTTCGACGCGCTGAACGACATCCGCAACGTGGTCGATAACGCCGAGGCCATCGCCGAGTGCGGCGGCCACTTCGAGGGGGCCATCAGCTACACCGTGTCGCCCGTGCACACGCTGGACAGCTACTTGGAATACGGCCAGGCCCTGAAGGACCTGGGGGCCCAGACCATCGCCATCAAGGACATGGCCGGCCTGCTGACGCCCTACCGGGCCGAGCGCATCGTGAAGGCCTTCAACGCCGAGATAGGCCTGCCGCTGCACATCCATTGCCACTACATCGGCGGTATGGCGCCCGCCAACATACTGAAGGCCGCCGAGGCCGGGGCCTCCATCGCCGACACCGCCCATGCGCCGTTGGCCTTCGGCAACTCGCACCCGGCCGTCGAGATGATCGTGGCCGCCCTGCGCGAGAGCCGCTACGACACCGGCCTCGACCTGGAGCTGCTCTTCGAGATATCCGACTACTGGGAGGGCGTGCGCAAGCGCAGCCACTACAAGCGCGGCGTGTCGTCGCTCACCCATATGAAGGTGTATTCCCATCAGGTGCCGGGCGGCATGATGTCGAACCTCATCGCCCAGCTTGCCGTGCAGAATGCCGAGGACCGCTTCGCCGAGGTGATGGCCGAGATTCCCAAGGTGCGGGCCGAGGTGGGCTATCCGCCGCTGGTGACGCCCCTTTCGCAGATCGTGGGCACCCAGGCGGTCATGAATGTGATCACCGGCCGCCGCTGGGGCCTGGTCTCCCGTGAGATGAAGGACTACCTCTGCGGCCTCTACGGCAAGGCGCCCGGCCCCATCGATAAGGAGATATTCAAGAAGGTGACCGGCGATTCCGAGGTGCTGCCCCCCGATGTGGCTCCCGGCACGCTGGTGACCACCACTTTCGACGAGGTGGCCGAAGAGATAGGCGATCTGGCCCAATCGGAGGAGGACGTGCTGATGTACGCCCTGTTCCCCAACGAGGCCCGCACGTATCTGAGCAAGCACCGCTCCCAGGAGCGGGTGGATTTCATCCTGGCCGAGGAATCGAGCAATACCAAGGAGGACGATTACGTGGACATCAACCAGATTCGCGAATTGGTGCGCATAGCCGAGGAGAGCGGCGTGGGCGAGATTGCCGTGGAAGAAGAGGGCACCCGCGTGGTGGTGCGCATGCCCGGCTCGATGCCGGCGGCGCCTGCCGCGGCTCCGGCCGCGGTGCCCGTGGCGGCCGCCGAGTCGGC
>CANOBU010000056.1 GCA_947564425.1 uncultured Eggerthellaceae bacterium | reverse complement strand
ATGAATTCACCCTGTGCCGCTTTGATTCCCGCATTCCTGGCAGGTCCGGCACCTTGATTATCCTGCTGGATCAAAACGATATTGGGATTGGACTTCTGAAGCTCCTCGATTACAGCGGCAGACCCATCAGTCGAGCCGTCATCGACGCATATTATCTCTATATCCTTGAGGCTCTGGCCCAGTATCGTCTCTATGCAAGACTCGATATACTCTTCCTTGTTATAAACCGGCATGACAATCGATAGCTTGCAGTCCCTCATCATTCATCTTCCTCTTCTACTGCTACATAAACATTACCATTATAGTAGCAAATCAAATACGCCGCTATAACCTTAGGCGCCGTTTCACCGCACGGGGCAGGCGCATAAGCTTTCGAGCCACGCGATAGGCGCCCGTCTTCTCCAGCCGCTCCATCCGGTCGCTTCGGGCTTGCCGCGCCTTCATGATCTCGTAGACGCACATCGACCAGCCGAACAGGCGCTCATCGTCCTTCGCCCCAGCCAATGCCTTGTACATCTTCAACTGCGTCTGGTTACGATACGCGTCATCGCCCAGCTCCTCGAACCCCAGCGCCGACTTGCTGCCGCCCTCGGGGAAAAGCACCTCGCAGGTGCCCTGGAAGGAATCGGCGTTCTTGAAGCTTCCGAGCATATGCATGGTGGTGCGCAGCGCCTGGTTGAGGAAATCGGTCTTCACCTGCAGCTGCTCTCCCTCATCGCCATACAGGCCGCGGCGCTTGAGCTCGGCCTGCAGGGCGATGCGCGCCTCCAGGAAGCCATGGGGATAGAAGTCCTTCGTGGCCTGGCAGCTGGTGGGGTTCGACAGGCGATGGTGGATGTATCCGTTGTCCACGGCCGATATGCGCTCGGCCGTCAGCGAGGAAAGGCCCATGAAGTACACGTCGTTGCTGCGGGGGATCTCTTGGAAGCGGATGCCCTCGTCGATGACGAACTGCCGGCGGAACAGCTTGTTCCACACCAGGGACGGGAACGCCGTGAATATGCGATTGGGGATATCGCGCCAGCTGAAGGGGCTCGGCGGCAGCTGGTCGTAATGGTACATCCACGTGGCGTAGCGCTCGGTGCCCTTATCGTCATCGAACTCATAGGCCCCTGAAACCACCATATCGGAGCCGTACCGCTCGGCATTAGCCACCAGCGCCGACAGCATGTCGGGGTCGATCCAGTCATCGCTATCAAGGAACAGGAGGTATTTCCCCTTGCTGGCATCGATGCCCTTGTTGCGGGCGGCCCCTGCGCTCTTATGGTCCTGGTGCAGCAGTTGGAATCGGCCATCCTCGGCCACTGCCGCCTCGATGATCGCGACGGAGCGGTCATCGGACCCGTCATCAACGAATATCGCCTCGAAATCGGCGAGGTCCTGGGCTCGGATGCTCTGGATGCACTGCTCCAGATACGCCTCTGTGTTGTAAACGGGAACAATGATCGAAACCTTGGGGTTTCCGCATTTCCGCTCATCGTTTTCGGACATCGAGCCATACCTTTCTCGCAAGGGGCCTACAGGCGAAGGATCAGTCGAAGAAGTCGGGGTTGCGCTTCTGGAAGCTGAAATAGTTCGAGGGGCCGCCGACGAACACCACCTCATCAGGATTGTTCTTCTCGATGTAGTCGCGCAGCCGGTCATCGGTCTTCGAACTCTCATGGAGCGTGGTCTTGGGGATGACGCGCTCCCTGTCGAGCGCGAACAGCCGGCGGATGCAGTCGCCATAGGAATCCGACACCAGCATCAAGGTGCCTTCGCCCGGCCCCTTCAGCTGCCCGTCGCGGGGCCAATACAGGTTGTAGAACTTGTATTGCTGCTCAAGCTCGGAAGCATCGAAATAGGTGTGGTGGTCATCGCCCGCATACCACGCATCGCCTTCGCGGTACTCGACGCCCGAGAAGTCGCAATCGATGTCGAAGGGGATGTCATATAGCAAATCCAGCCCTTCGCGCGCATCGCTGCCGTAGAACAGGGGGCCGTCGATCTCGCTGTAGGCGGCCTGCCCGATACCGGACCGATCCAGCGCATCGGCTATGGCATCGAACCCTTCCGTGGCACCGATCATATTCCAATGGTGGTCGCTCTTGTAGAACTTCCGGGCGTATTCCTCGCTGTTCTCGATGGGGGTCGCCACGATGCTCACATTGGGCGCATCGCAGGCCTCCTGCATATAGGCGGCTATCTCGGGCGTCGTTATCTTCCGGTACGAGGTTACCAGGTCGCGTACGGGATTGGCCACGGAATACGAGGCGGAATCGCTCACGTATACGGCGAACCTGATATCGGGGTTCTCCTTCGCCACCGCGCAGACGCCGGCGACGAAAGCCTGGAGCCGCTTCTTCGCATCGTCGAGCCGCTTGCTCGGGAAGCGGTAGAGCGCATCCTGCGATGACGAGTACACCCGCTCGCTCCCATAGTACGAAGGATAGCTCTCCCACCCGAACAACCCGTTGGAAGCCGTGATGGCCGCACGCTGGAGGCCCGCATTCGCCAGAAGCGATGTCGCCTTCAGGGGCACGTTGTTGCCCACCTCGGTCTCGATGGACGTCTGCAGCTTCTTGTCGAAGAAGCCCTTCACGGAAAGGTTCTTCATCAATTTCGACTGGGTCACGCCGCCCTCCAGATAGCTGGAGTCCTCCGCGGTGAGCCAGCCCGGCAGGCTCACACCCGCCACCTGGGCGGCAAGGACGCCGGCAGGCCCCAGGAGGAAGCAGCAGAAGATGATCGATATCAGTATGTTCCTGAGCCTCATGGCCACCGCCTAGAACTGGAAGTAGATGAACGGGTTATAGGAGCTGGATACCACCGAGAACGACGACAGGACGAGCACTGCCAGAAGCGCCACATCGACCAGCACGTTCACCAGCGCGACCAGCTTCATGCGACTGGGAATGCCCTCCCCCTGCACCGAAACCTGGCAGGGAGGCACCATGGCATTGCCCTTCTGGGGCGCAGCCACCACCTTAGCGCCAACCTCGCCCTTCGCCCACGCCTCCAGCTTCTTGCGCAGCCAGGGCGCCCACGGGAGCGAGCCCACCACCATGATGGGCACGAGCGACACGTAGCTCCATGACTGCAGCTCCCACAAGGTGGACGTGCCGGTGAAACCGTAGGCGCCGAACATCCCCATGAACCACTCGCCCACGTTCTGCAAACCCGTGACGGCGAACAGCAGCCAGCCGAAGAAGAAGAGCACCACCATGTAGACATGGCTGACGAAGCGCGGCAGCCGCTCGAGCGCCTTCGCGATGAACAGCTTCTCCAAGATGATGAGCACGCCCCAATACAGGCCCCACAGAAGGAAGTTCCACGCCGCGCCGTGCCAGATGCCCGTCAATCCCCACACGATGATCATATTGAGCACCCAACGCAGCCGGCTGACGCGGTTACCGCCCAGGGGAATGTACACGTAGTCGCGGAAGAAGCTGCCGAGCGACATGTGCCAGCGCCGCCAGAACTCCGTGGCCGACGTGGACGTGTAGGGGTAGTTGAAGTTGCGCGGGTAGTCGAAGCCCATCATCTTGCCCATGCCGATGGCCATATCGGAATACCCGCTGAAGTCGAAGTAGATCTGGAACGTATAGGCCGCCACGCCCGAGAAGCAGCCCACGAAGCCTATCTCGGCCGCGGACTTGGGCAGAAGCGAATCGGCCAAGGTGCCCGCCACATTGGCCAGGAGCACCTTCTTCCCCAAGCCGATGATGAACAGCCGCAAACCCTGAGCGAAACCGTCCAGGGTGGCCTTGCGGTGGTCGATAGCGTACTCGATATCGGCATAGCGCACGATGGGGCCGGCCACCAGCTGCGGGAACATCGCGATGTACATGCCCAGGTACAGCGGGTTCTTCTGCGGCTGCACCTCGCCGCGGTACACATCCACGATATAGGTGATCGCCTGCAGCGTGAAGAACGAGATGCCGATGGGAAGCGCCAATTGCAGGTCGGCGATGAACTCCTCGCCGAGCGCCTGGTTGATGTTGTACGCCAAGAAGCCCTCGTACTTGTAGAAGCCGATGATCAGTATGTTCAGCACGAGCGCGACTACGAGGAACGCCTTCTTAGCGCCGCGTCCCTGCGCATGCGCGATGAAGAGCCCGATAGCCCAATTCATCACGATAGAGCCCACCATGAGCCATACGTACACCGGCTCGCCCCACGCATAGAACACGAGCGAGAACAGCAGCAGGATCACATTCTTCGCCGGCCGCGATGGTATGAGGAAATACACCGCCAGGAACAGCGGCAGGAAGCTGAACAGGAACACCGTGCTGGAAAAGACCATTTCGCCGAGCCTTCGATTCGCTTTTATCCGATCCCGATTATTTTAGCGTACATCCGCGGGCCGTAAACAACGACCCGCCCTTTCGCGCATGGGCATGCCGGGGACCGGCCGGCTACTTGTGCTAGACTCTTCCCCGACATGCCATCACGGGAAAAGTCGAGGTGACCATGAGAATCGCAGTAGCTGGAACGGGATATGTGGGGCTTTCCATCGCCTGCCTGCTGGCGCAGCACCACCAGGTGTGCGCCGTGGATATCGTGCAGGAAAAGGTCGACCTGGTGAACGCCGGCAAGTCGCCCATCGTCGACCCCGAGATAGAGGAGTTCCTAGCTGGCGGCGAACTGGACCTGACGGCCACTTGCACGCCGGATGAATGCTACGCGAATGCCGACTTCATCATCATCGCCACGCCCACGAACTACGATAGCGCCAAGAACTACTTCGATACCAGCTCCATCGAAGCGGTGCTCGACCTGCTGGTGAAGCTCGACTTCGCCGGCTGCGTGGTAATCAAATCCACCGTGCCCGTGGGCTATTCCCAGGCTATCATGGAGGACTACCCCACCCTGCGCATCCTGTTCTCGCCCGAGTTCCTGCGCGAGGGCCACGCGCTCTACGACAACCTGCACCCCTCGCGCATCGTGGTGGGCATCCCCTTCCACAACGAGGAGCTGGCCGCCGATGCCCACATGTTCGCCGACCTGCTGGCCGAAGGCGCCGCCGAGCCCTTCGACTCCATCCCGCGCTTGGTGGTGGGTTCCACCGAAGCCGAGGCCATCAAGCTGTTCGCCAACACGTACCTGGCGCTGCGCGTGTCGTACTTCAACGAGCTGGACACCTACGCCGCCGTGCGCGGTCTGGACGCCGGCGAGATCATCAAGGGCGTGGGGCTCGACCCGCGCATCGGGTCGCACTACAACAACCCGTCCTTCGGCTATGGCGGCTACTGCCTGCCGAAGGATTCGAAGCAGCTGCTGGCCAACTACGATTCGGTGCCCCAGAACCTCATACGCGCCATCGTGGATTCGAACGCCACCCGCAAGGATTTCATCACCTCGCAGATCGTCGCGAAGAACCCGCGCAGCGTGGGCGTCTACCGCCTGGCCATGAAGGCGGGCTCCGACAATTTCCGCCAGAGCAGCATCCTGGGCGTGATGGAGCGCCTGGGCGAGGCGGGCGTCGCCATGACGGTGTACGAGCCCACCTTGGGCGAAGCGGAGTTCCTGGGATGCGCGGTCATCAACGACCTCGATGCATTCAAAGCGGCCAACGATGTGATCATCTGCAACCGCATTGATGACCAGCTGGCCGATGTGCAGGAAAAAGTGTACACCCGCGACCTGTGGCGCAGTGACGAATAGCAGCCCCGAGGGCTTGAGCCCGGCGGTCTCGATCGTGATGCCGCTCTATAACTGCGCCGCGTACCTGCCCCAGGCGCTGCAGTCGCTGGCAGACCAGACGTGCCAAGACTTCGAACTCATCCTGGTGGACGACGGCTCCACCGACGATACCCTTGCCATCGCACGGCGGTTCGCGGCCTCGCGCCCGATGACGTGTGTGCTGGAACAGCAGCATCGCTTCGCCGGAGCCGCCCGCAACCTGGGCATGCAGCATGCGGCCGGCGAGTACCTCCTGTTCTTAGACGGCGACGATATCTTCGATCCCGCGCTGGTCGAGAAGGCTGTGGGCCGCATACGGTCCACCGGTGCCGACATCTGCGTATGGCGCGCGCTGAACCTCGATGACAAGACGGGCAAGGTGGAAGTCGCCAACAACACGTGCGATGCCAGGTTCTATCCCGCCTCGTTGGAATTCAACAGGGAAAGCAACCCCGACTGCATCTTCTGCTTCACCAGCCCGAGCCCCTGGACGAAGCTGTTCCGAACCGACTTCATCCGCAGGCAGGGACTGGAATTCCAAGCCACGCGCAGCGCCAACGACGTGCTGTTCGTAGAACTCGCCCTGGCCCTGGCCGACAAGATCGCCATCTTGGATGACAACCTGATCACCTACCGCAAGAACACCGGCACATCGCTGCAGGCAACCCAACGCAAGGTGCCCCTCGCATTCTACGAGGCCATCGTGGCGCTGCGGGACGAATTGCGCAAGCGGGACATCCTGGGCGAGGTCAACACGGCCTTCCTCAACCTGGCTGCGGAGATGTCCGCCTACAACCTCTACACCCTGCGCCATACCCCCGATGCGCAAGAGGCGGTATTCGATATGCTGCGCAACGAAGGCCTTGCGGAATTGGGGCTGGCGGAAGCACCCGATAGCCTGTTCTTCTTCACACCCATCCTGTATCGCCGCAGCTTCCTGCGCCTGCGCAGGGCCAAGACGTACCGGCGATTCCGGCGCGGCGAGGCGCGCGACGACCTGCTGCGGACGCTCCGCCGTCGGCTGCCCTAGGCGCAAGCGGCGGCTTACCACTCGAAGAAGTTCGACCTATCGAACGATTCTCCCCCCACGTATTCCGCAAGGAGTCTATAGGATCCCTTCGCCCCTAGGGCGCTCCCCAGCAGCGCACGATGGGGCGCCGGGATCATGGCTTTCACGATGGGCGAATAGAAGGGGCGGGTCAGCTGCGCGAACTCATCGTAGAGGGCTGGCGCATCGTCGCCGCCATGCAGCACGATGCCGATGAAGGTGCGGCAGACCTCTATCTTGAAGAGCCGCCGCATCAATATGCTCCTTCTGGCCCGGGCCGGAAGGGACGACTCGATGAAGTCGAAGGTGCGGCGGTAGGAGCGGATGTTGCTTGCAGGGTGCTCCCACATGGTGAAGGACGCATTGCCGCCGTCATCCGTATAGGACATGTGGTAGTAATCGTAGTCGGCCGCAATCGAGACGGTATCCGCAATAGCATAGGCCCGCAGGACGAACTCGATATCCTCGGGCATGTCCTTCGGGAAGCGCAGAGACGCGATGATCGAGCGCCGATAGAGCTTCCAGGGGCCCAAGGTGCACGTCACGAGCGATCGGTATACATCCACCTTCGGCCGGTTGCGCCCGAACATGACGGATGCGACGCTGCGGCCGTTCTCCCCCTTCAGCTTTACCAACAGCACGTCGGACCCCCACTCGCCGGCATGGGCGAGCATGCGGCTTATGGCCTGGTCGCCCAGCCAATCATCGGCGTCGAGGAAGAACACGTATTCGCCCGTGGCGCGCTCGATACCCTTGTTGCGGGGCACCGCGGGAGAACCGGACGGTTCCGGCAGGCGGATCGCCTCCAGGGGAAAGGGGGCTTCGGCCCGATAGGATGCGATAACATCGGCCGTGCCGTCCGTCGAGCCATCATCCACGACGATGACCTGCATGCGCTCCCGATCGAACGTCTGCGCGGCAAGCGAATCCAAGGCGCGGCCAAGGCAGCCTTCGGCATTATGGGCGGGGATGATGATGCTTATGTCGGGCACGGCACAGGCAGGGGCACCCGAAGAAGGCTGCGTCATTCTGCCACCTCCGAAGAAGCTTGCAGGGCGCTCAGCGCGAAGTCGACGAGGACGGATGCCGCCGAACTCCCGGTTTCCCCTTGCCGCGAAGGCCCCCCGGGATCGGGAACGGCCAGCCCCGACTGCCTACAGAAGCGATCGAGCGGGGCCAGATAGGATTCTTTCCGCCTTGGGTCATAGCGCAAGAGGGCATCGATGAGCGCATCCGCATCCTGGAACGCGATCGAGGGGACTGCGGCCGCGGGATCCGCATTGAGGCCGGGCGACAAGCGGTACTCCCCGATATCGGGCACATAGAACAATACCGGGATGCGCAGGATGGCCGCCTCGTAGACGATAGAGGAATAATCCGTCACCACCATGTCGGCCCGGGGAAGCAGCTCGTTGATATCGCCGGCAGCCTCTCCCTGCCGCTCGAGGGGATGGAAGCTCCAAGCCACCTGTGCAGCTTCCTCGAGGACGCGCCAGGCACCCCCCCGATACAGATCCACGAAAGGCCGGGGGGATCCCGAAGCGCTCCGCAGGGTGGGGGCGAACAGGATGCGCAGGCGCCCACCTTGGCCGCCTGCGGGCACAGCCCGGCTTCGGCGCCGTCCTATCGCAACCAAGCGGTCGTACTCCGGCCTCAGCAGCGGCACCACGCGGTGCCGGGGAACCCGGAATGCCTCGGCGAAGGCCTCTTGCGCCCCTTCGCCCGAGCAGATGACATACGAGTAATTCCTGTGGATGCGAAACAGCTCCGCATTGGCCGAATCATGGCCCTCCGGCGTGTCGACGGATTGGTATCCGAACTTCTTGAAGGCGCCGAAGGCATGCCAAAGCTGGATGATCAGGGGCTCGGTGGGAAACTCATCGAAGGTGCCGGCCGCCAGGCCGCTTTCGCGCACTCCCTTGAAATCCAGCAGGCAGATCACCGGATCGTAGCGGTCGACGAAGCAGATGCGACAACGGGCCAGATGGTAGAGCTCCCTTACTATGAAAGGGCAGTAGGACGGAACGGAGCGCTTCGACAGCTTCTTCGTCAGATAGCATACCTGCCAGCCGCGTTCCATGAATTCCCGGCCCAGGGCGACGAAATCCTCGGATGGGTGGTTGGCCTGGCGGCTGAAGAACAGCACCTCGTCGCGGCGGGTTCCAAGGCAGAAGAGCCGATAGAGGCCGTTGAAGAGCACCCGGGAGAGGGCCACCAGGGCATACTTCCCCCGGAAGTCCTTCTTCTGCGCAACGGTGGCGCCGGCGATTCCTACCGTTCCCACGGCGACTCCTCGGGCATGCGGCCTTGCAAGGGAAGAAGGCCGGGCATCAGTAGTTCTTCTCGTAGTACGCCGTGGCATCCTCGATGGTGCCGTCGAACATCTTCACCCCGCTGTCCAGCACGATGCCGCGGCTGCAGAATTCCTGAGCCGTCGTGGACGAATGCGTGACGAAGAGCACCGTGACGTTCTCGTCCATCATTATCTCGCGGATACGCGCGATGCACTTCTCTTTGAACGAGCGGTCTCCTACCGAAAGCGCCTCGTCCACCACGAGGATCTCCGGATCGATGGCGACGGCGAAGGCGAACCCCAAGCGCGCCTTCATGCCGCTCGAATACGTGCGCATGGGCTGATCGATGTACAGGCCCAGCTCCGCGAAATCGACCACCTCGTCCTCGATAGCCTGGATCTGGCTCTTCTTCATGCCGAGGATCTGGCCCCTCAGGTACAGGTTCTCCCGTCCGGTAAGCTGCTTATCGAAGCCCGCCGAGAGCTCCAGGAGCGCGCTGACCCTCCCGTTCACCTCGATCTTGCCACTGGTGGGATGCGTCACGCCGGTGATCATCTTGAGCGCCGTCGACTTGCCTGCGCCGTTGCGGCCCAGGAACGCGACCGCCTCGCCCTTCTTTATCTCGAAGGAGAGGTGGCTGCTCGCATCGACGCTTCCCAGGAAGATCCCCTTCTTCTTGTAGTTGAAGATGCCGAGGAAGCGCCCCCGGTCGTTCTTGTACAGGTTATAGGTCTTGGTCACGTCATCGAAGCGGATGACCACCTCTTCGCTCACGCTCGTCTTATGGGCGTTCCTCGCATCGGACAATGCGGCTGCCTCATCAGAAGACATCGGCCACCTCCTCATGGAGCCTGGTGTAGACGAAGGCCATGACCGCAAGCGTCACGAGGCACACGATTGCGAACCCGATGCACATAGAGGTGTTCTCCCAGAACCATGCATGGTCGTAGAATGCGGCCC
>CANOBU010000055.1 GCA_947564425.1 uncultured Eggerthellaceae bacterium | reverse complement strand
GGTGTGGTCGCACTCCTACCATTGAAGACCTGATAATCGCATCCATTGCCGTTGTCAACGGATGCACGCTCGCTACTCGTAATTTGCGGGATTTCGAATATCTAGGCATCGAGGTGACAAACCCCTTTGATTGCTTATAATCGCCGGCGGACCCTTGCGGATTGCAAACATATGTTCTACTATGGCTCCATGATCGAAAACAGAACCATATTGGGAATCGACCCGGGGCTCGCCCATACGGGCTGGGGCGTCGTGGAGCAGAGCGGGCCGCGCTTGGGTTGCGTCGCCTACGGCTGCGTCGCCACGCCGGCGTCGGTTACCCTGGCCGAGCGGCTGGCGAAGATACACGAGCAGGTGGGGGCTGTGATTCAGCACTACCGGCCGGTGTGCTTGGGAATCGAGACCGTCTGGTTCGGCCAGAACGTCACGGCTGCCTTCGCCACAGGCCAGGCCCGCGGCGCCGCCCTGGTGGCCTGCGCCCAGGCGGGGCTTGAAGTGGGGGAGTTCTCGCCGAAGCAGATCAAGCTGGCCGTGGTGGGCGAGGGCAACGCCGGCAAGGAGCAGGTGCAGTACATGGTGAAGCAGATCCTGGGGTTGCGGGAGCTGCCGCGCCCCGACCATGCGGCCGATGCCCTGGCAGCGGCGATCTGCTACACCACCCATGAGGTGCGCCTGCAGGAAAGGAAACTGGCATGATAGCGTTTCTCGACGGCATAGTGGCGGGGAAGGGCCCCGCCTCGGCGCTGATAAGCGTGGGGGGCGTGGGTTTCCAGGTGGGCATGGCCTCTTCGGCTCTAGCTGCCCTGCCGCCGGAGGGGGAGCGGGTGCTCGTGCACACCTATCTGCAGGTGCGCGAGGATGCGATGGCCCTCTACGGCTTCCTCTCGCTCGAGGATAAGGCGCTGTTCGAGCGGCTTATCGCCGTCAGCGGCGTGGGGCCGAAGGTGGCCCTGTCGGCCCTGTCCTCCTACGGGCCCCAGAAGCTGGTGGAGCTCATCGGCGCCCAGGATGTGGCCGCCATCCAGAAGATTCCCGGCATCGGCAAGAAGATGGCCTCGCGCATCGTGCTGGAGCTCAAGGGCTCGCTCGACCACGGGCTCGGCAGCCTGTTCGCGGCAGAGGATGCGACACCGAATGCGGCTCTGGCCGGGGCTCGGGAGGCGCTGCTGTCCATGGGTTTCACCTCCGCCGAGGCCGATGCGGCCCTGGCCGGGGCTCCGGAAGGGGCGGCCGAGGGCGCCTTGGTACAATATGCCCTGAAGAAACTGGGATCCTAAGGCGGCGCGAGGACCATGGCTCCAGGCATACAGATAGAAGGCGTGATGTTCGATGCCGCCAGCAGCGGGGATGATGGCTTTTCCAGCCAGGCGCCCGGCCGCACTATGGATGCCTCCCTGCAAGAAGAGGACCTGGCCATCGACCGTTCCCTGCGTCCCAAGTGCCTGAAGGACTACCTGGGCCAGACGAAGGTGAAGGAATCGCTGGCCATCCTCATCCAGGCCGCCAACGAGCGCGGCGAGGCCGCCGACCATATATTGTTCTCGGGCCCTCCGGGCCTGGGCAAGACCACCTTGGCCGCCGTGGTGGCAAACGAACTCCATTCCAATATCAAGACCACCAGCGGCCCCGCCATCGCCCGCACCGGCGACCTTGCCGCCATCCTGACCAACCTGGAAGAGGGCGACGTGCTGTTCATCGACGAGATCCATCGCATGAACCGCATGGTCGAGGAAGTGCTTTACCCGGCCCTCGAAGATTACGTGCTGGACATAATAGTGGGGAAGGGGCCGGCTGCCCGCTCCATCCGCCTGGACCTGCCCCATTTCACGCTGATAGGCGCCACCACGCGCACCGGCCTGCTCACAGGGCCCTTGCGCGACCGATTCGGGGTGGCCTTCCGCCTGCAGTACTACACGGCCGAGGAGCTGGCCTCCATCGTGGAGCGCTCCGCCGCCATATTGGGGGTGCCCATCGCCCCCGATGGCGCTCTCGAGATAGCCCGGCGTTCCCGGGGCACGCCCCGCCTGTCCAACCGCCTGCTGAAGCGCGTGCGCGATTGGGCCCAGGTGCGTGGCAGCTCGGTGATCACCGAGGATATCGCCGCCCAGGCCCTCAGCTTCTTCGAGGTGGACAGCTTGGGCCTCGATGCCATGGACAACCGCATACTGGAGCTGCTCACCGTGCAGTTCGCCGGCCGCCCCGTGGGTCTCACCACCCTGGCCAGCGCCCTCTCGGAGGACCCGGATACCATAGAAGACGTCTACGAGCCCTATCTGATACAGCAGGGCCTCATGGTGCGCACCCCCAAGGGGCGCCAGGCCACCTTGCGCACCTACGGGCATTTGGGCGTGAACCCCCCGGAAGGATTCTGATATGTTCGAACGCGACTACCTGATGAACCTGCTGATGCAGTTCTTCCGTGCTCTGATGCGTGCAAACGACCTGCGCCACGAGAAGGATGATCCCGAGGCCGCATCGAAGATGCTCGAGGGCGCTATCCAGGAAGCGGTCGAGATAGATGGGGCGGCGCTCCTGGCCCTGGCCCCCGACTCCATCGCCCAGGTGATGCGCGTATCCGATGTGGATCCCAACGTCACGCAGTTCGTGGCACGGTCGCTGCTGCTCGATTCGGTCTACCTTACCCAGGCCGACAAGCCCGATGTGGCTGCCCTGCGCCTGGCCCAGGCCCATGCCATCGCCGACGAGTACGGTTTTGGGTTGCCCGAGAACCCGGCCGATTTCGAATCCATCACCGAGGGCCTGGAGGAAGCGGCTCTGGCCGGGGGCTTCGATGGCCGCGAAGGCGATATCCCAGACGATTTCGGCCTGCGTTGGTAACGGTTTCCGCTCAAACCTATAGAAACCTCAAATCGAGCGGGTTTTCCACCGAATATAGCGTATAGTGTGAGTGTGCCCTCGAGGTGAGGGCAGTGGCCGTTGCCTGCGGCCCGCACCATAACCTCTCCGGTGGTTCTCCGGAGGGAAAGAAAGAAGGAATAAAATGGCGCAAGGTACTGTGAAATGGTTCAATCCGGAAAAGGGCTACGGCTTCATCTCCCAGGAGGGCGGCGAAGACCTGTTCGTCCATTGGTCTGAGATCCAGATGGACGGGTACAAGACCCTTGACGAGGGTGCCCCCGTTCAGTTCGAGGTGACTCAGAGCGACAACGGCAAGCTGCAGGCCAGCAACGTCACCAAGCTCTAAGACCATATCCGCAGACGAAGGGAGCTCCCCGCGGCTGGTGCCCGGGGAGTTCTTGTTTTCGAAAACAGGTTGGAAGTCCGCCTTCCGGTACACGGAGGGCTGTTTTTTTCGCTATGCTGGAAGGGCAAGCCGATAAAGGAGTTCAGATGGCGGAGATAAAATGCCCCCAATGCGGAACGGTCATATCGCTGGAGCAGTCGGACCTCGATTCCGTGGTGCGCCAGGTCAGGGATGAGGAATTCCGCCGCGAGGTGGACGAGCGCATGAAGCTGCTCGAAACCGAGAGGGACCAGGCGGTGCAGCTGGCCCTGCAGAAGGCCAAGGCCGAGGAAACCGAGCACCTGGCCGCCGAAAAGGCCGCAGCGGCCGAGCGCCTGGCCCAGGCCGAGCAGGCTCTGGTTCAGCAGAAGGCCGCGGAAGCCGAGCGCACAGCCGCCCTGCAGGCCGATATGGCGAAGCTCGAGGCGGGGAAAGCCGCCGAGATCGAGCAGCTGCGGGCCCAGATAGCCAACAGCGAGGTCCTGGCCCAGGCCGACCGCGAGCTGGCCGTGGCCCAGGCCGTGGCTGCCGTCGAGAAGGACCGCGATGCCCTGAGCGCCACGCTGGAGCTGCAGAAGGCGCAGCAGGCCCAGGCCGAGGCCGCCTTGAAGGGCCAGATGGTCGAGCAGCTGAACGCCAAGGAGGCGGTCATCGCCTACCAGCAGGAGGAGATCCAGCGCATCAAAGATATGAAGGCGCGGCTGACCACCAAGCTGGTGGGGGAGTCCCTGGAGCAGCACTGCCAGTACGAGTTCGACCGCATCCGCGCCGTGGCCTTCCCCCGCGCCTATTTCGAGAAGGATAATGCCGTAGCCGACGGCACCAAGGGCGATTTCATCTTCCGGGAGGAGGACGAGGACGGCAACGAGGTCATATCCATCATGTTCGAGATGAAGAACGAGGAGGACGGCACCTCGGCCCGTAAGCGCAACGAGGACCATTTGGCGAAGCTCGACCGCGACCGCACCAAGAAGGGCTGCGAGTACGCCATCCTGGTATCGCTGCTGGAACCGGAAAGCGAACTGTACAACGAGGGCATCGTGGATGTGTCGCATCGGTACCCCAAGATGTACGTCATACGCCCGCAGTTCTTCATCCCCCTGATATCCCTGCTGCGCAATGCCGCCCTGAATGCGCTGCAATACAAGCAGGAGCTGGCCCTCAGCCGTCAGCAGGAGATGGATATAACCACTTTCGAAGAGGACCTGGAAACCTTCAAGGCCGGCTTCTTCAAGAATTTCAGCGATGCCTCCCTGCGTTTCGAGGACACCGTGAAGGCCATCGACAAGGCCATAAAGGACCTGCAGACGGCCCGCGATAAGCTGCTGGTGTCCGAGAAGCACCTGAATGCGGCCAACAACAAGCTTGAGGGCCTCACCGTGAAGAAGCTCACCCGCAAGAACCCTACCATGAAAGCCAAATTCGAGGCTTTGAAAGAAGCCGGAAGCGAGAGCGGGGAGGCTGCCGGGGAGTAGTCGTCCCGTGCTTGGCGGGAAGCCCCGTCTTCGTTCCGCTAGTGGATGAACATGGCGTCGCCGAAGCTGAAGAAGCGGTAGCGCTCCCGGATGGCATGCTGGTAGGCGGCCATGATGTTCTCGCGGGTGCTGAAGGCGCTCACCAGCATCATCAGGGTGGAGCGCGGCACGTGGAAGTTGGTGATGAGGGCGTCCACCGCATGGAACTCGCTGCCCGGCAGCAGGTAGAGCGAGGTGGCGGCCCTCTCGCGGGGCTGCACGGCATCGGCCGCCGCATCCCAGGCGCTCTCGAGGCTGCGCACGCTGGTGGTGCCCACGGCGATCACGCGGCCGCCGGCCGCCTTGGCCTCTGCTACGGCTTCGGCTGTGGCGGGCGGCACCGTGTACAGCTCGGTGTGCATCCGGTGCTGCAAGGGGTCCTCCTCGTCGACGATGCGGAAGGTATCCAGTCCCACCTCGAGCTCCACCGTTTCCCAGCGGGCCCCGGCGGCTTTCACGGCCTCGATGAGCTCCGGTGTGAAATGCAGCCCGGCGGTGGGGGCGGCAGCGGAGCTCTCCCGCTTCGAGTACACCGTCTGGTACAGCTCGTCATCGCCCTGATAGTCGCGGATGTAAGGGGGCAAAGGCGTGCGTCCCACCCGGTGCAGGGCATCGTCCAGGGCGGCCAGGGGCGTGGTCAGGCGCACGATGCGGGCGCCCCGCACGTCGCCTTCGGCCCAGTCGACCACCTCGGCGCTCAGCAGCACCTCGCCGTCGGCATCGGTGAAATCGACCACGGCATCGCTGCCGGGTTTCAGGCGTTTGCCGGGCTTCACCAGGGCCTCCCACAGGGCCGATGAATCGCTCTTGGGTTCGCGCCCGAACACCTCGTTCAGCAACAGCACCTCGGCTGCGCCGCCGGTGCCGCGCTTGCGCCCCAGCAGGCGCGCCGGCAGCACGCGGGTTTCGTTCACCACGAAGAGGTCTCCCGGCTGCACGTACTCGACGATGTCGGCGAAGATGCGGTCTTCCAGGGCCCCCGAGACGCGGTCCATGGCCAGCAGGCGGCATCGGTCGCGGATGGATGCCGGCTGCTGGGCTATCAGCTCGGGGGGAAGCTCGTAGTCGAAATCGCTGGTTCTCATGGAGGTCCTTTCAAGCGGTATGCCCGATGCGCGGAATCGGGGCGGTTCGCCGGAATCGCTGCAGCCCCTGTTCCGCGGCTTCGGTTCTACCGATGCGGTGTATATCGGAATTGAGCGACTGACATTGTAATATACTTGCAGGGACATCACGGAGACGACGGGAGCAACCATGCCAACGAAAGAAGAGCGCGCCGCCGAGGCCAAGAAGCACGTGGGGCTGGTGCGCGGCGTATTCGGCACCGATATCCAGCATTCCATCGATACGGCGAAGGTCTACGAGGACGGCGAGGGCCGCGACCTACCGCTGCCCGAACCCCGTTTCGAGGCTACCGAGGCCGTGGTGGCCTGGCAGCCCCTGGCCGAAGCTGTCGACGGCGCATCCGGCAAGGTGTGCGTGGTGGATCCTGCCACCTACCGCAACCCCGGCGGGAACTACCTGGCCGGCGGCTGGTCGCCGGAGTGCCAGATCTGCGCCGAGAGCACCCTGTTCCCGGTGCTGGAGGGTTTGAAGTCGCAGTACTTCGAGCCCAACGGCCAGTCGATGCACGGCGGCTTGTATTCCGACCGCGCCGTGTACCTGCAGGATATCGCCTTCACCACCGAGGGCGTCATGCGCAAGCGGGACGTGCTGGCCATCGCGCCGCCCCATCGCCGCTTCGCCCTGGAGAACCATCGCTCCGAGGCCGAATGCGACCAGGACCTGCGCAACCGCATAACCGCCCTTATGAACATCGCCGCTGCCAACGAGCCCGACACGCTGGTGCTCACCGCCTTCGGCTGCGGCGGCTCCTACGACAACGATGCGCAGGCGGTGGCCGACCTGTTCAAGGCGTGGCTCGATGAGCACCCCGGCCAGTTCGAGCGCGTGGTGTTCGCCATCGCCGGCGGCCCGGCCCTCGATGTGTTCCGCGGGGTCTTCCCCGAGCTGAAGCGGGAGGTCGTGGAAGCGGTGGAAGAGGCCGCAGAGGAAGAGACCGATGACGAGACCGTGGACATCGCCCCCAACGCCGATGGCCGCTGGGTCTTCGAATAGGGCGATGGCGCTGCCGCAAGCCCGCCCCCGAGCCGTTTAAGGAGCACCCCCATGGCCTTTTCAAAGAAGCCCGTCAAGGGCATGACCGATTTCATGCCTGCCGATATGGTGCTGCGCGAATCCGTGTTGGCCCAGATCAAGCAGACCTACGCCTCCTACGGCTTCGCCCAGATCGAGACGCCCATGATGGAGCATATCGAGAACCTCACCTCGAAGCAGGGGGGAGACAACGAGAAGCTGATATTCAAGGTGCAGAAGCGGGGTGCGGCCCTGGCCCGGGCCCTGGAGTCGGGCAAGCCCGACGAGCTGGTGGACAACGGCCTGCGCTACGACCTCACGGTGCCCCTGGCCCGGTTCTATGCCAACAACAAGGAAGCGCTGCCCAACCCCTTCCGCGCCCTGCAGGTAGGGCCCGTATGGCGAGCCGATCAGCCGGCCAAGGGGCGCTTCCGCCAGTTCGTGCAATGCGATATCGATGTGCTGGGCGACAGCACCAACCTGGCCGAGATCGAGCTGATAGCCGCCACCTGCACGGCCCTCAGCCGGGTGCTGGGCCCGGCGGGCTTGAATGCCTTCACGGTGCATGTGAACGACCGGCGCATCCTGATGGCTGCGGCCCTGCAGGCCGGCTTTGCCGAAGAGGATGTGGCCGGGGTGCTGGTGACCTTGGACAAGCTGGACAAGATAGGCATGGACGGGGTGCGGGAAGAGCTGCTGGCCAACGGCGCGGCGGCCCAGACGGCCGATGCCTATCTGGCTCTGTTCCGGCAGGAGGGCGATGGGGCGTCGTGCCGCGCCTTCTGCGAGGCGGTGGACGGCGCGGGGCTGGCCGAGGTGGCCGCCAACCTGGACGAGATCCTGCGCGCCGCCGCGGCCCTTACCGATAACGCCGTATCCATCGTATTCGACCCCACGCTGGTGCGGGGCATGGGCTATTACACCGGCCCCATCTTCGAAGTGACCATCGACGGTTTCGGCGTGTCCATCGCCGGCGGCGGCCGCTACGACCAGATGATCGGCAAGTTCAGCGGCGAGGATGTGTGCGCCTGCGGGTTCTCCATCGGCTTCGAGCGCATTATCGCCCTGCTGGCCGATGCCGGCGTGACGGGCAGCGATGCGGCCGTGCGCGATGCCACGGCGTTCCTGGTGGATGCCAAGGCCGACGGCACCCGCCGCATGGAGGCCCTGGAGGCAGCCCAGCGCCTGCGGGCCGCGGGCCGCGATGCTGCCGTGTTCCCTATGCGCAAGAACATGAAGCGCCAGATAGCCGCCCTGGAGGAAGCCGGCTTCACCGCCTTCGAGAAGATCTACGCCGACTAACTGCCACGGGTCGTCCGGACCCCGGCGGAAGGCGAAGGAGGCACCCAGTCGCTCAAACAGTCCTCGCCTTCGGCTGCGGAACTCGCTTTGGGGGCACCCCCTTCGCCTTCCGCCGGGGCCCTACTCTCGTTCATGTTTTGCGGCTTTGCGGGCTTTTCGCTGGGCCTTGATGAAGGCGCGGGTGGCTTCGGCCTCGGCTACGGAGAAGCGGCAGCCGCAGTAGTTCTGGCGGTACATGCCCAGCTCGCGGCTGAGGGCCGTGGCCTCGCGGTAGTAGGGGCGGAAATCGCGGATGACGGGCACCAGGCCCAGCGGCTCGCAGGCCCGGGCCAGCTCCTCGTCCATCTCGGTGGCGAACTGGTAGGGGCTCACGGCCAGCGATGAGGCCAGGCCATCGAAGCCCTCGCGGGCGGCGAAGGCGGCCGCCTTCTGCAGCCGCATGCGGTAGCACAGGCGGCAGCGCTCGCTGCGGCGCTCGTCGTCGAGCAGCTCCTGCACCGATGCGGCGCTGCTTTCGGCCCCGAAGGCGGGGGAGTAGGCCTTCAGCGACTCGCCCACCGGCGCCACCTTCGCCTCCCATTCATTGGGGTCGTAGGCATCGCGCTGCACGGGGATGCCCTGGGTGCCGCAATAGCGCTGCAGCTCGTCCCATCGGCGCTCGTATTCGGCTTCCGGGGCGATGTTGGAATTGCTGTAGAACACTGCGATCTCGTCGGCGTCCTCGGCCAGCAGGCGGAGGGGCATCAGGGCGCAGGGCCCGCAGCAGGCGTGGAGTAACAGCTTCATAAGGGTATACTACCACCTATGGCTCTTTTCGATTACAGCATACAGGGGACTTCCGGCCACGCGCGGGCCGGCCGGTTCCAAACGGCCCATGGGGAATTCACCACGCCCCTGTTCATGCCGGTGGGCACCCATGCCACGGTGAAGGGCATCACGGTGGACGACCTGCATCGGCTCGATGCCCAGGTGGTGCTCGCCAACACCTACCATCTGTACATGAGGCCCGGTGCCGATGTGGTGGCCGAGGCCGGCGGCGTGCAGGACTTCATGGGCTACGACGGCCCCATGCTGACCGATTCCGGCGGTTTCCAGCTGTTCAGCCTGGGCCATCTGATGAAGACCGACGAGGGCGGCGTGGCCTTCCGCGCCGACGATTACGATGGCTCGAAGCACTACTGGACCCCCGAGCAGAACATGGCCATCCAAGAGCAGCTGGGGGCCGATATCATCATGCAGCTGGACCAATGCGTGGGCTATCCGGCCACCCGGCAGCAAGTGGAGGCATCCACGCGCCTGTCGTGGCAATGGGCCGAGCGCTGCCTGGCAGCCCATAAACGCGCCGACCAGGCCCTGTTCGGCATCGTGCAGGGCGGCATGCACCGCGACCTGCGCCTGCGTAGCTCCCAGGAGCTGCAGCGCATCGAGCGGGAGAGCCTGGCAGCCGGCGGCCGCCGCTTCGACGGGTTCGGCATCGGCGGCTACTCGGTGGGCGAGGACCATGCGGTGATGTTCGAGACCTTGGGCGAGACCGCCCGATCGCTGCCGGAGGACCGCCCCCGCTACCTGATGGGAGTGGGAAACCCCACTACGCTGGTGAAGGCCGTGGCCGAGGGTGTGGATATGTTCGATTGCGTGCTTCCTACCCGCACAGGCCGTATGGGCACCGCGTTCTCGAGCACCGGCCGCATGAACCTGCGCAATGCCAAGTACGCCCGCGATTTCGGGCCCCTGGACCCAGCCTGCAGCTGCCGCACCTGCACCGGATACAGCCGGGCTTACCTGCGGCATCTGGTGAAGCAGAACGAGATGCTGGGCGGCATGCTGCTGTCGTACCACAACCTGCATTTCCTCATAGACCTCATGGCGCGGGCCCGGCAGGCCGTGCTGGCCGATGCCTACGGAGAGTTCCTCGCCGAATGGATGGCCGGCCCCGGCGCCATCGACTACTGAGGCGGGCGTGACGGGGGACGCTCACTTTTGACACATCCGAGGATGTGTCAAAAGTGAGCGTCCCCCGTC
>CANOBU010000054.1 GCA_947564425.1 uncultured Eggerthellaceae bacterium | reverse complement strand
TCTATGAGATTCAGCATCATCATCCCCAGCTATAACGTGGAGCCTTACATCTCTGATTGCATTCACGGGCTGCAGCGCCAAATCTACACTGATTTCCAAGCCATCATAGTAGACGATGGCTCTACCGACGAGACCGTCGCGGTGGCACAGCGCCTGATCAAGGACGATCCGCGCTTCCAGCTGATTAAGCAACCACGACACAACGGCCCCGGCAGTGCGCGTAATGCCGGGCTGAACCACGCCACAGGCGACTTCCTTCTGTTCCTCGACAGCGATGACTACTATGTTCCTGAAACCTTGGAGCTCATGAACTCCTATATCGAGGTCCATGAACTTGACATGCTATTCTTCGCTGCACGCTCGTTCTATGAGAACCGCCGGCTTCGGCGCGTGCGCTACGAGGATCAGGAGGCGCGCCGCGACATCGATGGCATCATGACCGGCCCCGATATGTTCGTCGTCATGGCGAAAACGCGGTCGTTTCGCCCCTCTGCATGCCTGTGGACCATCAAACGGAGCCTGATAGAAGATGCGCAGCTGCGCTTCCGTGAGGACATGATCCACGAAGATCTGCTGTTCACCCTGATGGCCTTCCCTTTAGGCAATCGCACCGAGTTCATCAATGTGCCTCTCTACCAGCGCCGATTGCGTGAGAACTCGATTATGACCTCTACCTTCGACATGAACAACGTGGACGGCATGTTC
This sequence comes from uncultured Eggerthellaceae bacterium, assembly GCA_947564425.1. Lineage (GTDB taxonomy): Bacteria > Actinomycetota > Coriobacteriia > Coriobacteriales > Eggerthellaceae > UBA9715. The sequence continues at coordinate 9,522 of CANOBU010000054.1, read as the reverse complement.
AAAGCAGGGCAAACCATGTGGAACTGGCTGAATGAGCATGTCGCCGACCCGCGCTATCAAGAGGATTTCCTTGACGCGATGGCAGCGCGCATTCTTGATAATTTCGAAGTGGCCGCCCGCTATCTTTGGGATATCGACCAACGGGACATGAAGGCCTATCGCGATGCCCTGATGCCGAAAGATCGTTGCGATTTCGACCTGCATGTTCTTGGCCTGTCACGCTCACTGGGCGATGTCAGGCAGGAATACCTGGATTCGCGGACCTATCGACTGGGCCGCATGCTGCTGGCGGGACCGTCCTTCATCCGATCACGCATAGTGATGCCCAAAGCGAAAGTCGACGAGAACGATGCCGAGCTCTAACCCAAATCGACAGGCGCAGATAGATGTCATTGTAACCGCCCATAACGTGGGCCCCTACTTTTCGGAATGCCTTAACTCGCTTGCCCATCAAACGTTCGCGGATTTTCGCGTGATCGTCATCGAAAACGGATCCAACGATGCCACGGGCCCCATCGCCGATGCATTCGCCCGGCAAGACGACCGCTTCAACGTCATCCATCGCGAGGCGCTGGGGCCGGCAGGTGCACGCAATCTCGGACTCGAGAAAGTCGAAGCCCCTTATGCCATGCTCCTTGACGGCGATGACGTGTTTCGCCCCACCTTGCTCGCGCGCCTTCATACGGCAATCGAAGCTTACGAGGCCGACATAGCGCTCTGCGACATCATCCAATTCGAAGAACGCCCGTGGAGGCGTAAGCGCAAATATGTGAAGGCACCTTGGGCGCTGAAGAGAAGTCAGCTGGACGCAATGCAGCCCGGAGGGGCAATCGTCACATCTCAGCGCAACATACCGGGCAACATCTTCGCAGCCTTCATGGGATGGCCTTGGGATAAGCTCTATCGCGCCAGCTTTCTGCAAAAGCATGCGCTTAAGTTTCCGACCTCGCTCTCAAACAGCGAGGATATGCCTTTCACCTATCAGGCGCTCGTGCTCGCCCAGCGCATTGCCATAGTCGACCAGGTGCTCATCGAGCATCGGGTGGGCCGTGCCGAATCGGTATCGAACTCGCGTATGGAGCATCCGCTCGATTTCTACGCGGCCATCTGCATGGTGAAGTCGTTTCTGGACACACTGCCCGAATGCGACCGCAATCGACTGAAAAAGGACTTCCTGAACTGGGCTCTGGATTGGACGCTCTGGAATATCGAGAACATGAACCACGAGCCGACTCGCCTTGAGCTGTCCCGGGCGCTTCTCAACGGCCAGCTCGCAGAATTGGAGCTTGCGGATCATCCAGCTGCATACTTCACCGAGTATCCGCGCTCTATGGCGCGCTACACCGATCTGCTCACCGAACTTGAGAAAGCCGATGGAGCCGTCGATGCCAACGCAGGCCCGCTCGGCCAGCTGGATTTGCTGCCATTCGGCAGCGCCACTCCCTGGCGCTTCGCGGGCCTTCCCCAAAAGACGCTGGAATGGATCCTTCGAAGGATGCGTGGAGAAACAGAGCTTTAACGCTGCATGATCAGGGAGATCCGATTCGCAGGGAAGGGGCAGGGAAAGGCTGCGGTGCCGATTCGCCTATGCTTCCGGGAACAAGAAGTATTTGATGATGGCAGCGGAGGTGGGGGTGCAGAGTTCCCCCTCGAGCTTCTCCTCGCACACGGGTATATCCTGATCGAGGATGGCCTTGGTGGCAGGTGTCGGTATGTCCATGATGCCATGGTCGCACTTCACTTGACCCGATCCCGTCTGCACCGGTGTTGCGGTGATGCGCCCCGGCCCGAGCTGATCGAAAGCGAAGCAGATCATCAACGTGTTCAGGATGCGCTCCCCCTCGCCCACCTCGTGAAAATGGGTCTCCTCAACCGGGCAACCGTGAACTTGGGCCTCGGCTTCGGCCAGAATGCCGTAGACGCCGAGCATCGATTCCTTCACCGCCAAGGGCGCATTCAGCCCTTCGATGGTCTCCCGCACTTGGGCTATGCCGTGATGATGGCGCTTCGGCACACCGGAGCGGGCCGCATCGGCGGTCACGGCCGCCCAGCCCGCTTCGCCCAGGGCTTCGCGAAGCTGGAAAGCAATGGAGGAGCGCCGTGCATCCTGGGTCAAATCGAAATGCATGTCCACGGAATTCCCCTTTCATCCATGATTGATGAGGCTGGCCTGGTAGCCGGCGCCGAAGCCGTTGTCGATGTTGACCACCGAAACCCCCGAGGCGCAGGAGTTCAGCATGGCCAGAAGCGCCGCCACGCCTCCCAGCGAGGCGCCGTAGCCCACGCTGGTGGGCACCGCTATGACAGGGCAGGAGACCAACCCGGCCACCACCGAGGGCAGTGCGCCCTCCATGCCGGCCACAGCTACGATCACCTTCGCCCGGGACAGTACGTCGCCTTGCGCCAGCAAGCGATGAAGCCCCGCAACGCCCACATCGTAGAGGCGCTCCACCCGGTTGCCCAGCATCTCGGCCGTAAGGGCGGCCTCCTCGGCCACGGGGATATCGCTGGTGCCCGCCGCCGCCACGGCGATGGGGCCGCAGCCGTCGGGCTCGGGCATCTCCCCCACAGTGGCCAGGCGCGGGCTATCATAGTAGGTGAACAGCGGGATCTGCGGGGCACCGGAGGCCCCCTCCTGCAGCAGCCGCTGCACGGCGCGGGCGGCATCGGGGTCGATGCGGGTGATCAGGATGCGGCCATCGCCGGCCGTAAGCATCGATTCCGCTATGGCAGCGATCTGCTCCGGGGTCTTGCCGGCCCCGTAGATCACCTCGGACACCCCCTGGCGCAGCCCGCGCTGGTGGTCCACCTTCGCGAACCCCAAGTCGCTGAACGTCGCCGCCCGCAGCGCCTCCTCGGCCGCAGAAACAGAAACGCCGCCCGAGGAAACCCCCTCGAGCAGCGCCTTGAGTTCTCGCCTATCCATTCCTAGTCGATGTCAAAGACGAAATCGTCGTCCGCGTCACCGTATCCCGAGAAGTCCTTCTCGACATAGCCGCTGGCGGCAACGGCTGCAGCGGCGACGGGGGCTGCGGCTGCAGCGGCAGGAGCCGCGGCTGCGGCGGCGTAATCCTCCTGGGCCTCGGCGCGGGCCTGGGCGGCCATGGCGGCGCGACGGGAATCGCCGTCGATCTCGGCCAGCTTGCGCTGGGCGTCGGCCATGAAGCTGGCCAGCATCTCGCGGTACTCGGAGCGCACATCGGAGCGGTCGTTCTCGAGGGCGCGGATGGATTCCGCTATCTTCACGCGGTCCGACTCGGCCTTGCCGATGATGCGGTCGGCCTCCTCGTCGGCGTCCTTGATGATGTTCGATGCCTCGGTGCGGGCGTTGGCCAGCACCTCGTCGGCGGAGCGCTGGGCCACGATGAGGGCCTGGGCGATGGCGTTGTCGTTCGCCGTCTTCTCGGCCAGCTGGGATTCGAGCTCGTCCAGCTGCGCCTGCAGCTCGGCCACCTGGGCGCTCTTGGCGGCGATGGCCTCGTCGTCGAGCTCCCCTTCGGCGTATTCGATGCTGCGCACGCTGACGGCCGCTGCCGAGCGGGCCTCGGCCAGCTGGTCCTCCAGGTCCATGATGGTCTGGTTCATGGCCTCGACCTCGTTGGCCACGCGCTCCAAGAACACGTCCACCTCGTCGACATCGTAACCCTTGCGGTCGATGGAGAAACTTACGTTATGGATATCCTCCGCGGTGAGTGCCATGTTCTACCCTTTCAACGCCGGCGATGCCTTAGGCTAATGCTCCCAGTATAAAGAAGTCCTACAGAATAATCACTATCAAACGCACGATTAATTGTAATGCAAGCAAGGCGATTATAGGCGATATGTCCACCACACCTCCAATAGGAGGGATGAAACGCTTGAAGATATTCAGAAACGGGTCGCAGAGCTTCCCCAGAACCCGGTAGATATCCCCGATGATGCCGGTGGCCGTATTGGGCAGCCAGGACATGAGCACATACACGAATATCACCATGGAATAGGCATCGGCAAGCGAGATGATGAGGCTTTTCAGCGCATACATTGGGCAAGCTCCTTCGAACGCCGCACCGCCGCCTGCACGCCGACGGCGAATACCTGCGAGAATCCGGCTTCATCCATGGCCTCAAGGGCGGCGAGGGTGGTGCCTCCCGGCGAGCACACGGCCAAGCGCGCATCGCGGGGCGAGGTGCCCGTCGCGTCGATGAGCGCCGCCGTTCCCAGCACCGTCTGCACCGCGAGCTTCTGGGCCAAAGCGGCGGGAAGCCCCTCCTGGGCGGCTGCATCGACAAGCGCCTCTATCATGGCCGCCACATAGGCCGGTCCCGATCCGCTGAGGGCGCATACGGCATCCATCTGGGATTCATCGACCTCGACGGCGCATCCCAGGCATCCGAACAGATCGCGCACGAAGCCGACCTGGGCGCTATCGGCGCAAGCGCCCCCGCAGACGGCCGAAGCGCCGGCCCCCACCTGCAGCGGGGTATTGGGCATGACGCGCACCACAGGCGCTGCGGCCGGCAGCCCCTGGGCCAGGGCATCGGTCGTGATCCCCGCAGCGATCGAGACGAACAGCGGGCCCGCAGCACCCCCCTGGAAGGGCGCAAGCGACGAGAGCACCGGCAGCACCTCGGTCATAACCTGGGGCTTCACAGCCAAAACCGCCATATCGAAGGGTTCAGCGGCGGCCAGTTCCGCTGCATCGGCGCAGCAGGCCACCCCGTAGGCATCCCTCAGATGGTCGCGGCGCTCGCGACCGGGATTGACCACCGTGAACGATTCGGCCGCAAGGGAAGCCGCAGGGCCCTCCTGGGCGGCCAGCCATCCCGCCAGGATGGCCTCGCCCATCTTCCCGCCGCCGATGAGGGCGATGCGCATGGCAGCGGGCATCTACAGCACTCCCTGGGTGCGCAGGCGGCTCTTCTCATCCTCGGTCAAGGCAGCGCCGCAGGTGATGGCATACACGCGCGAAGCCGGGCTATCCACACCCGCGTCCAGGGCGCTGGCGACGCCGAAGGAGAAATCCAGGATGCGCTTGAACAGCTCATCGGGGGTATCGGCCATGGCGAGCACCACGGCATCGCCCGCCTTCAGGGCCCGGGCAACGCCTTCCACATCGTTGTAATCGCGCGGTTTCACCACCGTGAGGCCGCGGGAAGTACCCGAGGCCGGCGAACCCGACAGGCGCTCCTGGCGCGGCGAGGTGGACTCGAACAGCGAATTCAGCCCCTCGGAGCGCGATCCTACCTCGCGCTGGGCCGCCGTATAGGCCGGGGAGGAAGGCGCCGGGCCCGAGGCCTCCACCAGGTTGCGCGGCGAGGACGAGCGCCGGGCCGAGAAACGCGACTCGGGGCGGCGCCCCTGGTCGTAGGAGCTGCGGGACGAGGCGGTCAGCGTCTTGCTATGCTCGCGCACATCCTCGATGGACACCAGGTTGGGGGTGGAATCGGGGCGGCCGAAGCGGCCCGAGCGCGTCGTGACAGCCCGGAATGCGCCCGTGCCTTCGGGCATCGGGTCGACGGCGTAATCGCCGTAGCCGTCATCGTAGGCGGGACGGTAGTCGCCGTCGAAATCATCGTAATCGTCGAAGTCGGCGTCGTAGTGGGCGAACTCCTCATCCTCGTTCTCGTTATGGGCGAATCCCAGACGGGACTTCAGATTGCCCAGCATCTGCCCTGCCGTCGAACCGGACTTGCTCCGCGCCATCTCATCACCTGCTTATGGTAGGTCGGTTTCTGCAATCAACTGTATATAGTACCCGATAGCCCGCACGCCGGGCCGCACAGTGCGATAAATTCCGCCGAGATGCCTAGGAGGCGCCGAACTCGTCGCTGAATATCCTGCGCCCGATGCGCACGAAGGTGGCACCTTCCTGCACGGCTTCGGGCCAATCCTCGCTCATGCCCATGGAAAGCTCGCGGAAAACGGCGCGCTCGTCGGCGGGAAGCCCCTCTTGCAGGGATTCCAGCAGCTGCCGCAGGCCGCGGAAGGCATCCCGGGCCGCCCCGGCATCGCCGCGGGGCGCCATGGTCATGAGGCCCCGCACCCGCAGGCCCTCCATCTGCCGGCACGCGTCCAGGAACGCCGGCACTTCGGCAGGCGCCAAGCCGCCCTTGGTCTGCTCGCCGGATACATTCACCTCGATCAACGCATCCTGCACGATGCCCCGCTTGCGCGCTTCCCCGGCGATGCGCTGCGCATGATGCAGCTCGGACAGCGAATGGATAAGGGCCGCCCGCCCCACGATATCGCGTATGCGGCGCCCCTGTATGTTGCCTATGAAATGCCAGCGCACCTGCGGGAAGGCATCGGCCTTGGCCATAAGCTGGTCGGGGCGGTTCTCCCCGAAATCCCGGGCACCGGCTTCGATGGCCTCCGCCACCGCCGGTCCATCGACCGTCTTGGAAACCGCCACCACGGTCACCTCGCCCGGGTCGCGGCCCGCCGCCCGGCAGCAATCGGCCACCTCGGCGCAAGCGCATCCGTAACGTTTCCCGACTCCCATGCTATCCCGCCTTCCGAAACGCGATGGCCCCCTGCCGCCCGCACACGCCGCCCGAAGCCCGATACGAGAAGAAGCGTTCGCTCTGGCAGCGTGTGCAGGCACCCGCCGACGCTATGCGGTCGGGGGATGCGCCGGCGCGGACCAGGCTCGCAGCCAAAGCGGCCTGCAAGTCCACATGGCGGGCATCGGGAACGCAGCCGGCACCGAAGCGCCCGGCGAACCCGGTCGCCACATCCTCGCCGGTCTGGAAGCATGAAGGGCATATATGCGGCCCTATGTACACATTGCACCCGGCCGGGTCGGCGGCATCGCCCTCCAGCCCGTCGAGGGCCGCCAGCTCGCGCAGCGCCCGGGGGGCCACCTCGGCCATCACGCCGCGCCAGCCCGCATGCACCACGGCGAAGCGGCCCGTGGGCGACACGATGACAACCGGCACGCAATCGGCGAAGCACAGCAGGGCGGCCACATCGGGCACACCCACCAGGATGCCATCGGCGCCGGCTGCCGCTGCCGCCTGCGCTGCCTCGATGCCGGCGGGGTCGCCATCGCAGATAACCACGAGCGCATCGCCGTGCACCTGGTTCGGCATCACCAGCGGCATGCCGGCAGCACCGAGGGCCTCCATCAGGATCCTGCGGTTCTCCTGCACGCAGGCAGGATCATCGCCCACATGGGAGCCCAGGTTGAGCGTCCCGTACGCCCCCTCGCTCACCCCGCCCTCGCGGGTAGTGAAGAAAATATGCACGCCGCAGGCATCGGCCAGGGCCGCATCGCCCAGCCCGGAAAGACGATGCGCTCCCGAACGGAGCGCATCGAGTCGCGGCAGGGGAAGCACCGGCTGCATGGGCATGTCCCAGCAGCGCCTAGGAGCGCTTCAGGAAATCGGGGATGTAATCCTCGTTCGATATGCGGCCGCCCACGCTCTGGGACGTGCGGGTGGGCAGCGAGCCGGAATTGTAGGGCGCCGGCGTCGAAGTGCTGCCTGCAGACGATGCCGTCGAAGCAGAGGACTTCAGCGTCGAGGCGGCCGAAGGGGCAGAGCCCTGCAGCTTCGAGCTGTAATCCTGGCGGCTGTAATCGCGGCTGTAGGAACTCTGCTGGCTGGCGGAGAAGCCGGTGGCTATGACGGTGATGCGCACGGCATCGCCCATCGACTCGTCCACGATCTGGCCGTAGATGATATTGGCGTTCTCGTCGGCGCAGGACTCCACGATGCGGGCCGCAGCATCCACCTCGGTGAGGGTGAGGTCCGGGCCGCCGGCGATGGAGAACAGCACCCGCGAGGCGCCGGCGATGGTGGTCTCCAGCAGATTGGAGTTGGTAGCCTGCTGGGCGGCGTCCAGGGCGCGGTTCTCGCCCGTGGCGATGCCGATGCCCATCATGGCGGTGCCGGCATCCTTCATGACGGTGCGTATATCGGCGAAGTCCAGGTTGATGAGGCCGGGAATGGTGATGAGGTCGGTCACACCCTGGATGCCCTGGCGCAGCGTATCATCGGCGATGCGGAATGCGTCCAGCATGCTGGTCTTCTTGTCGACCACCTCGAGCAGGCGGTCGTTGGGGATCACGATGAGGGTATCCACCATCTGGGCCAGCAGCTCCACACCCTGGTCGGCCTGGTTGCGGCGCGTGCGGCCCTCGAAGCTGAAGGGCTTGGTCACGATGCCCACGGTAAGGGCGCCTATCTCCTCGCGGGCGATCTGCGCGATGACGGGCGCCGCACCGGTGCCGGTGCCGCCGCCCTCGCCGGCCGTGACGAACACCATATCGGCTTCGGCCAGCACGCTGCGCAGCTCGTCGCGGCTCTCCTCGGCCGACTGGGCGCCCACCTCGGGGTTGGCCCCGGCGCCGAGGCCGCGGGTGAGGTCCTCGCCGATGTGCACCGTCTTATCGGCATCGGACATCAGAAGGGCTTGGCGGTCGGTGTTGACCGCGATGAACTCGACGCCCTGCACCCCGGCTTCCACCATGCGGTTCACCGCGTTGGTGCCTCCGCCGCCGACGCCGACCACCTTGATGACGGCCAGATGGTCTGTGGCAAGATTGATAGGCATGATTGCTCCCCTGTTCGTCTTCCATTTAAGCTGCAATAGTTCGTTCATGTAACCTAAACCGTAATTCTACACGATGAACGGGCTATTGCAACTTAGATTGCCCGCCAAGTGGGCGTCTCCACCATCCGAACGTTTATATACGAAACCCCATCGGGGTTCTGCTCCAGTATCTCCTTCACCACGCGCTCCTTGTCGCGGATGTCCTCGGCCTTGCCGAAGGCCACCTCCACGCCGTTGTCGAGCACCAGGGTGGTCTCGGCGGTGCCGGCGGCCATGATCTCCACCACCTGGTCGGCCAGGCTGGTGGTCATGCCCGATACGATGTCCAGAGCGTTGTTCACATTGGCGTCGGTGCAGACCTTCCCTATCTCGGCCTTGGTGCCCAGGGGCACATCCTTCACATGCAGCACGGCATCGGCATCCTCGTATATCTTCGCGCTGGTGGTCTTGGCGGCCTCGCTGCCGGGTTCGGGGATGGGCATGAGCCAGGTGTGGTCCTTGGCGATGGCCCAGGATTTCACAGCGGAACCGGAGTTGGTGGGGATCTCCACGATGGCCGCCACCTCGCGTTCGGTCACATCGAGTTCCAGGGTGTCGGGGAACACGCGATTCACCTTCACATCCTGCACCCAGGCGCTCGCCTTCAGGCGGTTTGCTATCTTGTCGGCATCCACCTTCATCAGCGTGGTATCGGCGGGCACGGCGGCCAGCTGGGCCATTTCGGCCGAGGTCAGGTGCTCCACGCCGTTCACGGTTACGTTGCGTATGGTGAACAGCGGCGAGTTGTACACGGCCACGGCCCCCACCGCCACGGCGACGACCACCACGACCGCCATGACCGCGCGCCAGAGGTAGCGGCGGGCCGATTTGCGCACCCGTTTCTCGCGGTCGGCCTCGCGCAGCTCGCGCACGCTGGCGGAGGTATAGCGGGGGGCCTCGGGGGAAGGCGCGGCGGCCCGGCCGTTGTAGCGGCCGCCGGGTGCGGCC
>CANOBU010000053.1 GCA_947564425.1 uncultured Eggerthellaceae bacterium | reverse complement strand
GTTGTACTCGATACCCGAACGTTTGAATGCTTCTTCGATGATCTCTTTCGATACGCTGCCATGCGCGTTGTGAAACTGGACTACCTGCAATGCGCTTATTTCGTCCCCTGGGCTGATTCCTAGCCGCCTCATAGTCACATAGTATTCTACCGCATGGGGTTTTGGAGCAGTGACGATCTGACTGGTGTTCAAACAAGACGCAGCGCATAACTTCAGAACCCCTATGACCACAGGAGCAAAGCAGCCCTATGGGGCTATGCGGGCGATAGGCGCATCGCCATCAACCTGCGCTGCAAGCGGAAATGCTGGACCGACGAAGAGCTGGAGAGAAGGTTGCGGTTCTTGGATGACCAGAGGGCCTGTGCGCTCGCACGCCCCTGCGCCCGGTGGTATAATCACCCCAGTCGGAATTCGGCGGCCTTTCGAGGCTATCCGGTAGTTCCGGGTCGGAAGGCTGGCTATATCTCCGGGCAATCGCAGCCCGAGAGCATGTAGCCAGCCTTCCGTCTTGTCGTATCGTAAAAGATCAGGGAGCTACCATGGGATTCTTCGACAGCGGAATAATAGTAACGGTGAACAAGCGCGACGCCCAAGGAAGGGATTTGGGCGATGTTGCCATGGTGCTTCGCGAGGGCAAGCGCGATGGCGTGTACCTGATAGATGCCTCCCGGAAGGGCAACCCCATTATCAAGCGTTTCGACCCGGCATCCACAACCGTGTTCCGCATTCCCGGCGGCCAGGAGCGCAGCGTGTTCGGACGCGCTGCGCTCGGCTGGGTCATCGCAGGCCCTGCGGGTGGCGTCATCGGAGGCTTGAGCGGAACCGGGAAGAACGATGCGTGGTTTCTCGAAATCGTGGAGAAGGATGGCTCCTCCATGGCTTTCGGACTGAAGAACCAGGCAGACGGCAAATCCATGGAGAAGCGCATCGCAAGGCATATCCAAGGTTTTGGTGCAAAGGCTGTTTGACCAGTGCAATTTGTGATTCGACGAGGGGGTTGCGTTTCCAGGTCGATTGGCGCAAAAGCAATCGAGCTCTTCGTGGTGCGATAAGCGATGAAATGTGTCTTTCGCAGCGGTCGGAGCATCGTTTTCGAGGCGTTCGATTTACAAATCACCAGGTGAGGTAAAAGTTCTGCTGGTTCTATCGGATGCTGCATCCACTCCGAAACACATAAAACCCTCCTGTTTGTGCCCGGGTTCCATCGGTCATGTTTCGAGTATTATGCTCATACAGCTATATTCAAGAGAAAGGGTTCCTATGATCGTCACCACTACCCCTACCGTGGAGGGATACCGCATCACCGGTTACTACGGCATCGTCTTCGGCGAGGTCATCACCGGCATCAACTTCCTCAAGGACTTCGGCGCCGGCATTCGCAACCTGGTGGGCGGCCGTTCCGCCGGCTACGAGGAGGAGCTGATGGTGGCCCGCGCCCAGGCCCTCGAGGAGCTGCAGCAGCGGGCTGCGGCCCTGGGCGCCCACGCCATCGTCGGCGTCGATATGGATTACGAGGTGCTCGGCCAAGGCAACATGCTCATGGTCACGGCCTCGGGCACCGCGGTCACCGTCGAGGCGGTGTAGGGCGCTTTCCGGCAACCGGCTGCGCCGGACGAAGGGCGGGTGCGCTACCGTATCCTTTCCCCGCGGCAGCGCAGCCGGAAACATTCGAAGGAGGTCCGATGGCCTTGAACGCGAACAGCGAAAGCCTGCAAGACAAGGGCACCTCGGGGGCGGTTTCCTACGAAGCCCGCTGGAGGCAGGTGTTCTCGAGTTCCGGCGAAGGTGCGCCGGGGAGTCCCGAGTCGAAGGCCCGGTGGGATAGAAAGGCTCCCTCCTTCGCCAGGAAGCCCACGCGCAGCGGCTATATATCCCAGCTCATCGAGCGTTTGGGGCTCGGTGTGGGGGAGAGCGTGTTCGACATGGGCTGCGGATCGGGTACGCTCGCCATCCCGCTGGCCCTGGCGGGCCATGATGTCATAGCGGTGGATTTCTCGGATGGCATGCTCGGGGAATTGCAGCGCGGCGCCCGTGGGAAGCCGGTGGGGTCTGGCGCCCTGCAGGAGCTCTCGTGCTTCGTCGGGCATCTCTTCTCGATCGGCCGGCGCCCGCGGATCGACTACATCGAGTATCCGAGCAGGACATGCCGTTCCACCGAGGCGGCGCTGCGCGACGACATGCGGGGCATCTGCAAACCCGCAGAAGATGAGGTGACGGCCCTGGAGGCTTTCTTGGACGAGCATATCGCGTTCGATAGCCAAAGCGGCATGTACTGCCTCGACTACGACCGGATCGACAGATGGGCCCTGGTCTGCTGGCCCGTCGGCTGAGGGTTCTGCCGCCCTGCCGGTGCGAAGGCGCAATCCCATTTCGGGGCTGGCATCGGGCGGGGGAGGGGTGTAAGCTATCCCCGACGAATCGGATGGCCCGCAAGCGCGGGCGCAAGGGATGAAAGGCACCCTATGTCTGCCGGCACCGCAACTCGATCAAACCCCATCAAAGCCGCTGCGATGCTCCTCTGCAGCGGTCTTCTGGCTTTCGGCCTCATGGCAGTAGTTCCCGCTGCGGCCCAGGCGCAGACTCTGGCTCCGGCCGAGGCCGCAGTCGTCCAGGCGCCCTCCCAGGCTGCCGCCAAGCCCGCGAAGAAGGTATCTATCGCCAAGGCCAAGGTGAAGCTCGCCAAGAAGGCCTATACCTATACCGGCAAGAGCATCAAGCCCCAGATGACAGTCAGGGTGGGGGCGAAGACCCTCAAGTTGAACCGCGATTACACCATCGTCGGCAAATCCAATACCAAGGCGGCGGCGAAGGCCAAGGTGGTCTTGAAGGGCAAAGGAGCCTACAAGGGCACGAAGACGGTGACCTTCAGGATAGCCAAGGCCAAGGCATCGAAGCTCAAGGTCGCTTTCGCGCGGCCCCTCTATACGGTATCGAAGGGGAAGTGCCCCCGGCCTACGCCCATCGTGAAGCTGGGGAACGTGAGGCTGAAGAAGAACGTCGACTATACCGTGCGCTATACCGGCAGCTGCCACGGCTGCACCTCCGAGGCGGTCATCTGCGGCCGCGGCTCCGTCAGCGGGACCCAATGGGTTACCTTCGACTGCTCGGTCCCCACCAAGTACAAGTACAGCGCCTCCTTCCTCAACCAGCCCTACACGAACATAGGCTGCCCCGTCTACATCCAAACGTCGAATCCCGTGAAGAACAGCCGCCTGAGCCTCGAGTTCAGGAATGCGAAGGGGGAGGGCGCCTCCAGCGTGGTCACCAGCTACGGCGATATTCCGGAGGGGAATATAATCAGGCAATTCAAGAAAGTGGCCGGAGGCTGGATCAGCACCTATTCGTTCGAGGAGCCCGGCACCTATGCGGTGTATGCCTGCGAATGGGCGAAGGATAATTACTACTATCCGGAGCGCAAGGCCTATCTGGGCAAGGTGAAGGTGCGCGACTACGACAAGGAGTACACCGCCTGGCGCAAGTCGGTCATAGCGAAGACCACGACGGCCGGCATGTCCAAGGCCGAGAAGATGCAGGCCGTGAGCAGCTACCTGTACCGGAATTCCCGCTATCAGACCTGCACCATCGACGAGGGCTACGCCAACCTGGTCATCGAGGAGGGGATACCCCACTTCAAGAGCATGGCGTGGGATTCCTACATATCCCCGTACATGCTGGTGCGCTTCGGCGATGACCTGGGCTATCCGCTGGAGAGCCTGTATGCGAAGTACCCCCGGGGCTCCATGGAGTGGTACCAGTACCACTGGTATGCCTACTCGGCGGCCGATAACCGCTACTACGAGTGCTGCCAGCTGTCTTCGACGGGCCAGACGGCCGGCTGGCGCACCCGGGCCGACATCCCCGCCTTCAACCCGCGGGCCTACAAGGGCTATATCAGGGTGAAATAGGCCGCTGCGCATTTCCCGGGTGGTAGAATCCCGGAGGGGAAAACGGAGTTCGCGAAGGAGTATCGCATCATGGGAGTGCTTTTCATCAACGCCTGCCTGCGCGGGGATGAGTCCCGCACCTTGGAGCTGTGCCGCCAGTACCTCGACGGCATGGCCGATGTCCAAGAGGTCGACCTGGGGGCGCTGCGGCTGCAGCCCTTCTACGGCGAGGATGTGGCCTACCGGGCCCGGTTGGAGTCCGCCCACGACTACGACGACCCCATCTTCGACCTGTCCAAGCAGTTCGCCCAAGCCGACGAGATAGTCATCGGCGCTCCGTATTGGGACCTCTCGTTCCCGGCGGCCCTCAAGGTGTACATCGAGCATGTCAGCGTCATGGACGTCACCTTCCGCTATACCGACGAGGCGGTATGCGAGGGGCTGTGCCGGGCACGGCATATCACCTACATCACCACTTGCGGCGGCAAGGTGGCCGGGGCGAATCTGGGTTACGAATACATCTGCGGCATAGCGAGGATGTTCGGGGTGCCCGAGGTGCGCTTCGCCGCTGCCGAGGATCTGGATGTGGTCGGCGTCGACGTAGCCGCCCAGATGGCCGCAGCGGCCGAAGCGGTGCAGCGGCTCAAGGAGACGCGGTAGGGCGCCGTCGGCGCATCGGCTGGGGAAGGGATACCATGGCAGCGCGCATAGCCTGGGTGGATGCGGCGAAGGGCTTCGCCATGCTCTCCATCATGGTGGGGCATTTCAGTGCTTTCTTCATGGGCAGCATGGAGCTCGCCATGAAGCTCTTCATCTTCACCGACGCCTACCATGTGCCGTTGTTCTTTTTGCTGTCGGGCTACACCATGCACGAGGGCTTCATGGGGTGGGGCGGCGTGAGGAAACTCGCGGTCCATTGCCTGCTGCCCTACGTTTTCGCCGGCGTCATCTCGGTCATCCTCTGCTGCATATTCGTGCCGGGGCACACGCTGGGGGATTTCCTGTTCGGCTTCTTCTACGGCGCCGGCGCCTATCGCGACCACATCCTGTTCGGCGATCCGGCCCACGTGAACGCCATCGGGCTCATATGGTTTCTGCCGGCGCTGTTCGTGGGCAAGGTCATCGCCAGCGCGGTGAGCGAGCTGCCCGTCGGCGCCCGGCTGCCCCTCACGGCAGCGCTCTTCATCATCGGCGCCGTCAGCGCGCCGGTGCTGTTCCTGCCCTTCGATATACAGCAGGGTATGTGCGCCTCGTGGTTCGTCACGGTGGGTTCCCTGCTGCGCAAGGGGAAGGTGTTCGCAGCGCCCCCGGAAAGGGGAAGGGTGCCGCTGCTCGCGGGAATCCTCTGCGCCATCGGCGGCGCAGCCTATATCGCGGCGCTGCTGCTGAACGTCATCGAGACGCCCATGTACTGCAATTCCACCTACCATAACATCGTGCCCGACCTGCTGGGGTGCGCTGCCGCCTGCGTCACCGCCATCTATGCTGTGCGGTTGCTCATGCGGGTGCGCCCCCTGGAGCGCTTCCTCGTGTGGTGTGGGCTGCGCTCCATCGCCTTGTTCGTGTTCCATGCGATAACCCTCTCGCCGGGCGACGAGGTGAAGTGGTGGATCCACGGCATCCTCGCCGGGGGAGCCGACCCCCTGGCCGCTTTCCTGGTCACATTCGGCATCGATCTGGCCATCTGCTTCGCTGCGGCGGCGGTTTCCACCCGTGTGCCCGGCTTGCGTTACGTGCTGTACGGGAACTCCGTCCCTTCTGCCGCCCGTTTCGGTCCGAATCGGGCGGGCTGCGGCGGCGGCCCGGGGGCCTAACCGCGGCTGCGGCCGCCCCTGCCCGTCCGGTGCTCCTCGCGTCGCAGTCCGCGGAAGGCGAGGATGCCCGTCAGAAGCGCTACCGCCGCCAGAGCGGCCAGGGGTCCCGCCCAGGGCCTGCCGGCGTCGCCGGTCTTCGGAAGGCTGCCGGCCGGTTCGGATGCCTCGATCAGCACCGTTTGGGCCGCATCCCCCGGATCGGCGTGCACCGAGACGACATCGCCTGTCGCATTCACTGCCCAGACCAGCGAGACGGCAGCCCGCCCCTGCAGACTGCGGGCGTCGAAGGCGTATTCCAGCACCGCTGTGCCGCTCGAGCTTTCGGGCACCACGGTGGCCTCGGCGGTTACGAGGTGCTCCGCAATGCCCGGGTTGCCCGCAAGGAGCCCCTGCATGGCTTCGGCATCGTAGGGGAAGGGCAGGGCGGCGCTTCCCTTCCAGGCTTCATCGAGCAGGGCGATTCCCGTGCCCGCAGGTGCGTTGCCGCGCTCTTCCTCCCCGAAGATCCCCGCGATGCGTCCGTAGGCGCCCCAGAACTCCGCCAGCTCCCTTCGGGCTGCCGCGGCCTCGGGGCCATCCGCCGGCGCGCCGCTGTTGCGCGTACCGGCCAGCAGCGGCGCGGTGCCGATGGGGTCTATCATGATGCCGTAGAGGCTCAGGGGCGCGCCGGGCTCGGCGCCGCTGTAGGCGACGGTATCGGCCACCTTGGCCGCCTCGGTTGCTGCCAGCGACCGGCCGCCTGTGGCTGCATCCTGCGCATGCGAGGCGAGGAGCAGCGGTTCCACCTGCACCGTTTGGGCCTCGTCGCCCGGATCGTCATGGCGCAGGACCTCGGCATCGGCGCAGAGGAGGCTCTCGAAGGCCACCAGCCTGCAGCCTGCCAGGCGGCTCGCGTCGAACTCGAATACCACCTCGGCGGTTCCCCGCGGCTCATCGGCCGTGAAGGTGGTGCCGGCGGCGACGGGGTTGCCATCGGCATCGGCCAGGGGCGTCGTTTCGCCGTCGGCCCCAACGAGGTTCAGCGTCCCCTCCAGGCGGTATTCGGCTCCGACGGCCAGGCCCCCGTAGGAGACGGTGTCGACCACCCGGGCTCCGGGCCCTGCGGCGACGGCCTTGTCGCCATCGGCCCCATCGGCTGCCGCGGTCTCCAGGGCCGGTGCCGCCACGGCGACGGTCTGCGCCCCGTCGGCGGGGTCGGCATGGGCGGCCAGCAGCTCGCCGTCTTTATAGAGAAGCTCGTAGACCACGATGGACCTGCCGGCGAGGGGCCGGGCCTCGAAGGGGAACACGAGCTTCACCGTCTTGCCGGGCCCATCGGCGATGAAGGAGCATTCGGCCCCGATGGGCGACCCCCGCTTGTCCAGGAGGGGTTCCGCATCCTCGCCATCCACCAGGTGCAGGCTGCCCTTCACGGTATAGGAGCCGCCGGCGGCAAGGCCGCTGAGCTCCACGGTATCCGCTATGGCGGCATCGGGCAGGGCCGAGACCTCCTTATCGCCATCGGCCGCATCGGATGCCGCTGTCGCGATGGCGGGCGCCTCGACCGTTACCGTCTGGTCTCCGTTCAACGGGTCGGCATGCACCGTGAGCTGCCGGTCGCCCATCCAGAGCTCTTCGAACAGCACAAGGTCGCTTCCCTCCAAGCCCGCTGCATCCACGGCGAAGGCGACATCCACGGCAGCCTGGCCGCCTTCGGCCGTGAACCCCTGCGATGCGGCGACGGGCTTGCCCTCTGCGTCCATCAGCGGCTCGGAGCCATCCGCGGTCACCTTGTTGACGCTGCCGATGACGGTGTAGTCTGCACCCGGCTTCAGCCCGCGGCAGGTTACGGCGTCGATGATCAGGCCCGAGGGCTCTGCGGCGATCAGCTTGTCTCCATCGGCGCCGTCGCGGGCGGCGGTGGAAAGGGATGGCCGGGCTATGCGCACGGTTTGGGCGGTATCCGCTATATCCCGATGGGCGCAGAGCAGGTTGCCCTCGCCGTCGAAGAGCTCCTCGAACACCACCACCGCATCGCCGCAGGTGCGGCTGTCGAAGGTTATCGGCACCTGCACGTAGCCGTCGGGGCCGGAAGCCTCGAACTGCTGCTCGGTTGCGACGGGGCATCCTGCGTCATCGGTCACCGGAGTGCCGGTCTGCGCGTCCATAAGGGTCGCCTTCAAGAGGTAGCGGCCCGATCCGCCGGTGCCGAGCCCATGGTAGTCGACCCGGTCGATGATGGTGGTGGCGGCGTCGGCGGCTGCGGTCTTGGTATAGGTATCCCCGTCGAGGGCCGAGGTGGTCATATAGGGCGGCGATGATGGGTGGTTGGGCAGCTCGGCGTGGAACTCATAGGCATCGCGGTATACCTCGAATTCGAAGGCTATCATCTCCATGGTGCTGTTCTTCTCTATGGGCAGCTCTTCCACCCGATAGGTTCCGTAGGGAAGCGCGCCCCGGTCATCGAGCGGTTCAGTGGGGTTTCCCGCGCTGTCGCGACCGAACCAGGTGCCGGCCTGGGGGTCCAGGGCCGACTCATCTACGGTGCCGTCCTCGGCCACCGCCCCGTCGTTGGCGTTGGTCCGATGGCTGTGGGGGCTCCAGTCGGCGGATGTCTTCGCCTGGCCGTTGCCGTCGGTCACGATGATGTGGCTCTCGCCGGTATCGAGCGCCGTGATGCGGAAGGGGATGCCGGCCAGCCGCGCGAGGTCCCCATGCCTGTATTTGTCGAGGGCGAGGTCGCCCCGTTTGGCGAAGTCGGGGAATGCGGGCGCATCGTAGCGGCTCTCGGTGGTCAGCGCCGCATCCGGGGATATCTGCACGGCGGATACGGTCTCGTTGCGCAGATAGCCCTCGGGTGCTGCGGTCTCCTCGATGACGAGGGTGCCGATGGGCAGCACGGCGCGGCCGTCGGCCCGGAGGTACAGGTTGTCGCCGCCTGCCCGATGGGCCTCGTCCAGAAGGATGCGGCCGTCCCCGTCGGTGCGCATCACCCAGGTGCGCAGGGGCTCGCCCGAGGCCAGGGCCTCCTCGGCGCTGCCGTACAGGCCGTCGAAATAGCGCAGGGTGAACTCGCAGCCCTCCAGGCTCGCGCCGCCCAGGGGCTTTGGCTGCCCGGTCTCGGCATCCAGCTTTCGCACCACCGCCTCGGGTGCATCGTATCCCGGCTCGTCGGTAACGTACGACCCGTTCACGCGCTCGGTGGTGCCGCCGCCCACGGCGTAGGGCCCGTAGATCCGCGCATCCAGCCGGTATCCCGGCGCCGGCTGCGTCTCCCGCACCCAGTAGCGTCCGGCGGCCAGGGCCCCCGATTTCGCATAGCCGGCGGCATCGGTGGCAAGCGCGGCAACCGGCGTTCCCGTGCAGCCGCTGTCGCCGAACACGCCGTAGCGGGCGCCTGCCAGGCTGTAGCAGCGGTTGCCATCGGTTATGGCGGGGTCCGAGCTCTTCTTCAGCAGGTCAAGATACCCTGGCAGCAGGGGTTCGCGCGAGGTGAATTCCACCGTGGAGCCGGCTGCGGCCTTCAAGGGCCCGTAGATGGCGGTATCCAGCCCGTAGCCGGGGCTGGCCTTGGTCTCCTTTGCATAGTAGATACCGGCATCGAGCAGCGCCGACAGGCCGTTGCCGGCGGCGTCGGTCACGATCTTCCCGCCGGCCGGCTGGGTGCAGGCGGCATCGGCGTACAGGGTGTATTCCGCCCCGGCCTTCGAATAGCGCGCCGGTGCCAGGGCCGCCAGCCCCTCATCGGCCGCCCGCTTAACAACGCGCACATAACCGCCGCGCAGCAGCTCGCGCCAGTAATCCCCGTCTGTGCCCACCCGGGTGGTCTTCCCGGCTTCCACCACGGCCTTCACGGCTTCCTCGGTCTTCTCGTAGCCTTTCGAGGCCTTCGTCTCCCTCACCCAGTAGGTGCCGGGGGCCAGGCCCTCCTTCAAGGCGTTGCCATCCTCGTCGGTGGCGATGCTCGCGATGCGGTCCGTGCAGTTGCGGTCGCGGTATATCCCGAAGCGGGCATCGGCGAGCGAGAAGCTCCCGTCGCCTTTGGTCAGCGAGGGGTCAGCGGACCTCTTGCGGACCTCCAGGCTGCCGCTCACCTCCCAATCGGCATACACATAGCCGGCGCCCAGGGTGGCCTGGTCCCATACGTCGTATTCATGGCCGTTGTCGATGGCCATCATGAACACGCCGTGGTACATGGTGCCGTCGCTGCTCCAGGACGAGAGCTCGGGGATCAGGTTCAGGTAGCCCTTCCGCGTCCCGAAATACGATGTTGCGTTGTTCGATTGGGCGCAATGGCCCTTGGCGGGCAGGGCGCTGAACTGCAGGCCCCGGGTGTTCTTGAGCACCTCCAGGCCCGTATACGCGTAGTCCGAAGAGCCCCAGCCTGGCCAGTTGCCCCCGCCTTCGCCCGCGACGAACAGTATGTTGGCTTGGGTGAGGCAGTCCGGGTAGTCGAAGGGAGCCGGCGCCGAACCCAAGTCGGTGAGCCCCTCTACCTGCAGCACCACGCCGGACATCCGATAGGTCTGCACCTGCCCGCTCCATACCAGGTCGCCGTTTTCGAAGGGGTCGCCCTCGTTCACCGGCGCTGCAGCCCGGGTGCCTGCGGCCAGGGCCAGGCCCGCGACGGATCCTGCGGCCAAAAGCGCTGCGGCTAGGGCGCAGGCGAGC
>CANOBU010000052.1 GCA_947564425.1 uncultured Eggerthellaceae bacterium | reverse complement strand
GGGCGCCTGCTGGCCCTGGCCGACGAGGACAGCCGCGCCTTCGGGCCCCTGGCCCGGGCCTGCAGCCGCCGTTGGCCATGATGCGCGAGATAGCGGGGGTCATCGACCTTCTGGCCGAGATGAATGCGAAGGGAAGCGACTTGCTGCGCTCCGATATCGGCTGCGGCGCCGCCCTGGCCGAGGCGGCGCTGGAGGCTGCCTCCATGAACGTATACGTGAACACGGGCATCTTGGCGGACCGCATCCGGGCCGCCGAGGCGGAGGGCGAATGCGAGGAGCTCCTGGCGCGCCGGGAGCAGGCGCGGGCCCTGGCCGATGCCGTGGCCGCCGACCTGAGGTGCGGTCGTGGCTGAGGTGCTGCGGGGAAAGCCCGCTGCCGATGCCCTGGCCGATGAGGTGCGCGGGCGCGCAGAGGCCTTGGCGGCGCAGGGCATAGCGCCCCGCCTGGCTATCGTGCGGGTGGGGGAGCGCGCAGACGACCTCGCCTACGAACGCAACGCCGTGCGCCGCTGCGAGGGGCTGGGGATCGCCGCGGAGGTGCGGGCCCTGCCGGCCGACTGCACCCAGCAGGACGCCGCGGCGGCGCTGCAGGCGGTGAACGCCGATGCATCCATCCACGGCTGCCTGCTGCTGCGCCCGCTGCCGGCGCATCTGGACGAGGCGGCCCTCTGCGCCCTGCTGGATCCGGCGAAGGATGTGGACGGTATCACCGAAGGCTCGCTGTACGGCGTGTTCGCCGGCGCTGCGCGGGGCTTCGCACCCTGCACGGCCGAGAGCTGCCTGCGGCTGCTCGACTACTATGGCGTGCCCCTGGAGGGGGCGCGGGTGACGGTGGTGGGCCGCTCCCTGGTGATCGGGCGGCCCGTGGCGGCCCTGCTGCTGGGGCGCCATGCCACGGTGACCGTCGCCCACAGCCGCACGGCCGATGTGGCTGCCGCCTGCCGCGGAGCCGATATCGTGATCGTCGCCGCCGGGCAGGCGCGGCTTCTGGGCGCCGATTGCGCGGCCCCGGGCCAGTGCATCGTGGATGTGGGTATGAATTGGGACGAAGAGGTCGGCGGTTTCGTCGGAGATGTCGACTTCGATGCCGTGGAGCCCTTGACGGCGGCTATCACGCCGGTGCCGGGCGGGGTGGGGGCGCTTACCACCGCCGTGCTGGCCCTGCATACCGTGCAGGCTGCCGAGCGCATCGCTGCATCGGGGGCGGAGTGAAAGGGTTGCCGGAGGGCCGAGGGGGTGCCCAGTCGCTCAAACAGTCCTCGCCTTCGGCTGCGGAACTCGCTTTGTGGGCGCCCCCTCGGCCCTCCGGCAGACCCTTCATTCCTTGGGTGCTGTAGGCGCTGAAGGTTGCTTGCCCTGGTTTCTGCCATTCGCGCAACCGGTCGATTGAGGAGCTTGCTATGGAAAACTACGTTGTCATAACCGATTCCGCCTCCGATATAACGCCGGAAGAGGCGCGGGGGCTGGGCGGCACCCTGGAGGTGCTGCCGCTGCAGATATCCATCGGGGGCGAGTCATTCCGCGATGGGGTGGATCTGGACCATCGGCAGTTCTACGAGCGGTTGGTGGAATCCGATGAGCTCCCCCAGACCAGCATGATCGCGCCCTTCGCTTTCCACGAGGCCTTCCAGCGCGCCGTGGACGACGGTCGCAAGGTGCTGGCCATCACCCTTTCCGGCAGGCTCTCGGGTACCCATGGCAGCGCCGTGCAGGCGGCTGCGGATTTTCCGGGGCAGGTGCAAGTGGTGGATTCCCTGAACGCTGCCATCGGCGAGCGCATCCAGGTGGAATACGCCCTGCGGCTGCTGCAGGGCGGCAAGGGTGTGGACGAGGTTGCCGCCGAGGTGGCGGCCCGCAGCGGGTCCGTGCGGCTGCTGGCCCTGCTGGACACCTTGGAGTACTTGAAGAAGGGCGGCCGCATCCCGCCTGCCACAGCCGTGATGGGGGACCTGCTGTCCATCAAGCCGGTCATCACCCTGCGTGACGGCGAGGTAGCCGTCCTGGGGAAGGCCCGCGGTTCGAAGAACGGCAGCAACTTCCTGATCAAGGGCATAGCCGATTGCGGCGGCGTCGATTTCTCGCTGCCCTACCGTCTGGGCTACACCGGGCTCTCCGATGCCACCCTGCGCAAGTACATCCGCGACAGCGAGGACCTGTGGCGCGGACACGTCGACGAGGACGGCCTGCCCGTGAGCCTTGTCGGCGCCACCATCGGCACCCATGTGGGTCCCGGTGCCATAGCCGTCGCCTTCTACGCCGGAAGGTAACGCTGCAGCCACGGTTGGGGCCTGCGGGCGGGAGGCCCCGCAGCGGGAGCCTTACAATCCTCCCATGGAATGAAACGCCTTCGGAGGGAGGAGCGTCGCCATGGGAGTGGCCATCGCCTGCGCAGTACCCCATCCGCCCCTGATCGTGCCGGCCGTGGGCCGCGGTCAGGAGGCTGCCATCGCCCAGACCATCGCATCGTTCGAAGAGGCGGCCCGGGCCGTCGCCGCAACGGCGCCCGATGCCATCGTGGTGCTGTCGCCCCATGCGCCGGCCTACCGCGATGGCTTCTTCATATCGGAGGGTCCCCGCGAAGAGGGCAGCATGGCCGCCTTCGGCCAGCCCCAGGAGGCGCTGTCGGTCGCCGTCGATTGCGGGCTCGCAGGGGCCATCGCGCGCGAGGCCGGCCGGCATGGGCTTGCCATCGCCCCGGGCGGCCCCGGCGGCTCCCAGATCGACCACGGCGCCTACGTGCCCCTGTGGTTCCTCTCGCGCGCTTTGGACCTGCAGCAGGTCCCGGTGGTGCGCCTGGGGCTCTCGGGCCTTCCGGCCGGCGACCATCGGATGCTGGGGCGCGCCATCGCCCGGGCCGCCGATGAAACCGGGCGCCGCATCGCCTTGGTGGCCAGCGGCGATTGGTCCCATCGGCTGAAGGAGGATGGCCCCTACGGCTTCGCGCCCGAGGGCCCGCGCTTCGATGTCGCCCTGGCGGATATCCTTAGCCGCGGGGCCCTGGAGGAGCTGTTCTCGCTCGACCCGGCCCTGTGCGAGGGGGCGGGCGAATGCGGCCTGCGGTCGTTCCAGATCATGGCGGGCGCCCTGGAGGGCACCGCCTTCGAAAGCAGCCTGCTGAGCTACGAGGGGCCCTTCGGCGTGGGCTACGGCGTGGCCCTGTTCACCGTGCTCGACGAACCCGGCGACAGCGCTGCCGAGGTGCGGGCCGAGCAGGAGGCCTGCGGCCACGATCCCCTGGTGGCCCTGGCCCGGGCCGCCGTGGAGGCCTATGTGGGCGAAGGGACCGTGCTGGAGCCGCCCCGGGACCTGCCGGAGGAATATCGCCGCCGCCGGGCCGGCGTGTTCGTCAGCCTGCACGAGCGCGGGCAGCTGCGGGGTTGCATCGGCACCATCGAGCCCCAGCAGCCCTCCATCGGACGCGAGGTGGTGGCCAACGGCATATCCGCCGCCACAGCTGACCCCCGATTCCCCGCCGTGACCGCCGACGAGCTCGACTTCCTCTCCTATTCCGTGGACGTGCTGGCTCCGGCCGAGCCCGTGGATTCCCTGGTGCAGCTCGACCCGAGGCGCTACGGCGTCATCGTCTCGCGGGGGCATCGGCGGGGCCTGCTGCTGCCCGACCTGGAAGGGGTCGATACGGCCCTCGACCAGCTGGCCATCGCCAAGCGCAAAGCCGGTATCGGCGCGGATGAGGACGTGCAGGTGCAGCGCTTCGAGGTGATACGCCACAGCGCCGGCGGCGAGGCGCGCCGTGGCTGAGGGCGCCGTGCGCTGCGGGGTGTGCCCGCACCTGTGCCAGCTGCATGAAGGGGAGCTGGGACTCTGCCGGGGCCGCAGGGCACGCGGGGGCGCCGTGGCCGACGAGAACTACGGGCGCGTGACCTCGCTGGCCCTGGATCCCATCGAGAAGAAGCCCCTGGCCCGCTTCCGGCCCGGTTCGCTGGTGCTCTCGGTGGGGTCCTACGGGTGCAATATGGCATGCCCCTTCTGCCAGAACGCCTCCATCGCCTGCGCGGGGCCCGACGATGCGCCCTGGCGCTTCATGGCGCCCGAAGAGCTGGCAGCCGAAGCTGCCGCGCTGCAGCCACGGGGCAATATCGGGGTGGCCTTCACCTACAACGAGCCCTTGATCGGCTACGAGTTCGTACGCGACACCGGCCGTCTGGTGCATCGGGCCGGCCTGGCCAACGTGCTGGTATCCAACGGCATGGTGAACCCGGGGCCCTTGCAGGAGCTGCTGCCCCTCATCGATGCCGCCAACATAGACCTGAAGGGCTTCACCCAGGGATTCTACGACCGCGTGCAGGGGGACCTCGCCTGCGTGAAGCGCACCATCGCCGCCCTGGCCGCCGCTCCGGGCTGCCACCTGGAGGTGACCACCTTGGTGATTCCCGGCTGGAACGACGACCCGGCCCAGATCGGGGCCGCGGCGGCGTGGCTGGCATCGCTCGATCCGTCCATCGTCTACCACATCACGCGCTTCTTCCCCTGCCATCGCCTGGCCGACCGGCTTCCCACGCCGGTGGATACCGTGCAGGGCCTCGTCGAGGTTGCCCGCAAGCATCTGCCCTATGTCCAGGCGGGGAATTGTGGTTGAGGCGGTATTCCGAGGGCATGGCGGGCTATGGCGCGGCCGTAGGCGGCCATGAGGTCCAATCCGAAGGTTTCCGTGCAGTCCTCGGACACGTTGGATACGCTGTTGGCGTCTATGAAGAAGGGGGTGCCATCGGCCGCCTCGATGATATCGAAGCTGCCGAACGCGAAATCCAGGGCAGCGGCCGCCCTCAGGGCCAAAGCCTCGATGGCGGCGGGGTGCGGTCGGTAGATGCTGTAGCGCGAGCCCAGATGGTAGGCGGAAAGGCCCCCTTCGGCCACGCTGCGCTTCACGATGAGGGGCACGGTGCCGTCCACCACCTCCACGCGCGTGATGAAGCCGCCGGCGGGATGTATGTACTGCTCGGCGATGAATTCGATGTCCGGGGCATCGCCCAGGAAGCGCGCTGCCTGGGCGCTGTCGGCCAGGATGGCCGTGGCCGTCGTGCGGCCGCCGCAGTTGGGTTTGACGATGCAGGGGTAGGGAAGGGCCTGCGTATCCAGGGCGCCGGGCAGCCCCCGCGCGTAGATGGCGGGAACGGCCAGCCCCGCCTGCCCCAGGGCCGCGGCGGCCGCCTGCTTGTCCACCTCGAATCCGTGGGCGCGCCCGGGGTTCAGAAGGGGGATGCCCGCCTTTCCGGCGGCGGGGATCAGCTGCTCCATGGCCCGGTGCGATGCGCCGTGCCCGCGGAACTGCGCGCTGGCGAATACGCGGCTCACCAGCAGGCTGCAGCCCAGGGCCCCTTGGATGCAGCGCGGGTCCTCCATGTTCACCAGCACCGCTTCGCCGGCTGGCCCCAGGGCGGCTGCCACCTCGTCGCGCAGCTTGAAGTCGGACCACTCGCCCGACTCGTACAATATGCCCACGCGCACGGCCTCGCCCATCCTGCCCCCTTCTTCGGCTTTACACGGATTTTACCCTGCCCTTACGCTTTCCGTACCGGGGTTTCCTATGATTGCCCTGGCTCTGCAGGCAGGGGACATCCAGGATGACGGGGGATGTTCGCTTTGATGACACAGGACGGGGATAATGTCACCTGTACATTCGATGGCGCATCGAAAGCTAATACCCCTTGTCACCGGGTCGAGGTGGGCAGATTCGCTACAATAGCGCTGAGGGAAGGAGGCCCATGGCTGCAGATTCCGAACCCGCGCTCGTCTATTACGTCGAGGATGACGACAACATCCGCGACCTCACGCTGTATGCGCTGAAGCAGGCATCCTTCGAGGGCCGCGGCTTCGCCCATGGCGACGATTTCTTCGCCGCCTGCGCCCAGGCGGCGCCCCAGCTGGTGCTGCTGGACATCATGCTGCCCGACACCGACGGGCTGCAGATCCTGGCGCGCATCCGCGCCGATGCCGCCCTGCGGGACGTGCCCGTCATCATGCTCACCGCCAAGGGCACCGAGTACGACACGGTGACCGGCCTCGATGCCGGTGCCGACGACTACCTCGCCAAACCCTTCTCGATGGTAGAGCTCATCTCGCGGGCCAAGGCCCTGCTGCGCCGCGCCCGGCGTCCGGCGCTGGGAGGCAACGACCCCCTCGTGGAGGGAGGCCCCATCGCCCTGGATGCGGCGGCCCACCGGGTGACGGCCGACGGCAGCCCCGTGGAACTCACGGTGAAGGAATTCGAGCTGCTGCGGGTGCTCATGCAGAATGCGGGGCGCGTGCTGTCGCGGGCCCAGCTGTTCGAGGCCGTTTGGGGCTCGGAGTTCATGGGCGCCACCCGCACCGTGGACGTGCACATGCAGACGCTGCGCCAGAAGCTCGACCGGGCCCGCCCGGATACCGCCGCCCTCATCGAGACGGTGCGCGGCGTGGGCTACCGCTTCAATGCCTAGGGGCACCATGGCGAAGCGTCCCCGCAGCCTCTCGCACAGCCTGTTCGCCACCCTGCTGGCCTTCGCCCTTTCGGCGGTGCTGGCGGTGGCCGCTGCCCTGGTGAGCATCGCCTACCATGGCCAGGAGGTGCGCTCCGAGGAAGCCCTGGTGGCCCAGGCCCGCCAATGCGCCGAGGCCCTGGACGGCCGCACGGCCTCCCAGCGCATCGCCCTGCTGGCCGAGCAGATTCCCGGGCCCGTGAGGTTCACGCTGGTGGATGATCGGGGTTCGGTGGCCTACGACAGCCGCAACCGCGACAGCGCTTGGGAGAACCACAGCGACCGTCCCGAGGTCCTGCAGGCCGAGGAGGGCGGCGAAGGCGTGCTCATGCGCCATTCCGATACCCTGGGCCGCGATACGCTGTATGTGGCCGAGCGCCTGAGCGACGGCTGGGTGGTGCGTGTGAGCGAGGAGCGCATGTCGCTTGCGGCCTTCCTGGGTTCCATGGCCGTGCCCCTGGGCGTGATGCTGGCCTTCGCCCTGCTGGCGGCCGTGGTGCTGTCGCGGCTGCTCACCCTGCGTATCATGAAGCCCTTGGACGACCTCGACCCCGGCAATCCCCTGGCCGCCGATGCCTACGGCGAGATGCAGCCGCTGCTGGGCCGCATCGACCAGCAGCAACGGCAGCTGAGGCGCCAGAACGAGGAGCTCAAGCAGGCCGAGGGCATGCGCCGCGAGTTCTCGGCCAACGTGTCCCACGAGATGAAAACGCCGCTGCAGGTGATATCCGGCTCGGCCGAGATGATCGCCGAGGGGCTGGTGGCCCCCCAGGACACCCGGGAGTTCGGGCGGCGCATATACCAGGAGGCCCAGCGGCTGCGCGCGCTCATCAACGACGTGCTCACGCTCTCGCGCCTGGACGAGGCCCCGGCCGGGGGCGAGGGGGCGCCGGTGGACCTGCTGGAGACGGCCCGGCGCACCTGCGAGCGGCTGGAGCCCTTGGCCGCCGAGAAGGGCATCGCCCTGTCGCTTTCCGGCGGGGGAGCCGTCGTGCCGGGCAGCGAGCCGCTGATCGAGCAGGCCGTGGCCAACCTGGTGCAGAACGCCATCCGCTACACCGGCGAGGGCGGCAGGGTGGCGGTGGAGGTGTCGCTGGCCCAGGGGCCGCAGGGTCCCCAGGGCATCGTGAAGGTACGCGACACGGGCATGGGCATAGCCCCGGAGGACCTGCAGAAGGTATTCGAGCGCTTCTATCGCGGCGAGAAGAGCCGCTCGAAGGAGACCGGCGGCACGGGCCTGGGGCTCGCCATCGTGAAGCACGCCGCCCTGCACCACGGCGGCGACGTGTCGGTGGAAAGCGAGCCCGGCCGCGGCAGCGAGTTCACCCTGCGCCTGCCCGCCGACCGCCTCTAGCGCCCGCTCGCCGCCATGCGATGGCGCAGCGTGCTGCTTCTGGGGCGTCATGCCCGGGGAGGCGGCTTTCGCCTTGAATGATGTTATCGGCTGTTCCCGGTTCCATGGATAAGGGCGCTATGGAGTCGGCGGCGGTTGCGCCATTGGGCCGGGGTGGGACGATGCCCCCGTTTTCCCAGCAGGCGTGCCAGCTTGCCGGCCAGGACATAGATGGTTCAGGGCGGGAAAGGGGAGGCCGCAGGCGGCCTCCCCTCTTTTCGCGGACCCTGCGGTTCCGGCGCCCTACAGGATGTTCTTCAGCACGATGGACTTCGTGTGGGTCATCTCGTCGTAGGTGCTCATGACGCCCTCGGTTCCGATGCCGGAGTACTTGTAGCCGCCGAAGGGCATCTCGAAGGAACGGTAGAAGCTGGCGCCGTTTATCACCGCGCCGCCGCATTCCAAGGCGCAGGCCACCCGGGCCGCCGTCTTCTGGTCGGCGGAGAATACGCAGCCGGACAGGCCGAACTTCGAGGCATTGGCTATCTCGATGGCCTCCTCCTCGGTGCTGAACCTGATGATGGGCACCACGGGGCCGAATATCTCCATGTCCTTGGCCACGTCGGCGGTCTTGGGCACGTCCACGATCACCGTGGGCTCGTAGAAGGCGCCGTTGCGCTTGCCGCCCAGGATCACCTTGCCGCCCTGCTGCACGGTGAGGTCCACCTGCTCCTCCACCTTCCTGGCCGCCTTCTCGGATATGAGGCAGCCCAGCTGGGAGTCCTCGTCGGCGGGCATGCCGCATTTGATGGCCTTCACCTTCTCTACCGTGAGGCGTGCGAATTCGTCGGCCACGCTCTCGTGCACCAGGAAGCGCTTCGAGGCGCAGCACACCTGGCCGGTGTTGTACATGCGGCCCCACAGCAGCTCGTCGGTGGCGAGGTCCAGATCGCCGTCGGCCATCAAGATGAAGGCATCGTTGCCGCCCAGCTCCAGGGCCGTGTGGGTGAGGGTCTTGGCGCACACCTCGGCGGTCTCGATGCCCACCTCGGTGGAGCCGGTCAGGGTGACGAGGTCGACGTCGGGGTTGCTCGTGAGCTCGTGGCCCACTACCGAGCCGCGGCCCGTGACTATCTGGACGGCGCCGGGGGTCACGCCCGCCTCGCCCAGCAGCTGCGTGAGCATGCACAGGGTGAGGGGGTTGTCCGTGGACGGTTTCACGATCACGGCGTTGCCCGACAGCAGCGCCGGGGCCACCTTCTGGTCGAAGAGGTCGCAGGGGAAGTTGAAGGGGATCACGGCTACCACCACGCCCAGGGGTTCGCGGCGGGTGATGACCACGGTGGTCTCCTGGCCCGCTTCGATGCCGGCGGGTATCACTTCGTCGTAGAGGTGCTTGGCGCGCTCGCTGAACGCCTTGAAGGCTATGGGTATGTTGCCTATCTCGGCTCGGGCCTCGGTGATGGGCTTGCCCGTCTCGTCGGAGAGCGTGCGGGCCAATTTCTCCTTATCGCGCTCCACCAGGTCGAGGAAGCGCATCATCGCATCGACGCGCTGCCATACCGGCACCTCGTTCCAGGCCTTCTGGGCGGCGCGGGCGTATTTGACGGCATCGGCCACATCCTGGGGGGTGGCGGCGGGCACGGTGTCTATGACGTCGCCCGTAGCCGGGTTGGTTACCTCGATGGTCTGGCCGTCGGAGGCCTCGGTCGCCTTGCCGTTGATGAACATCTTCATGGATGGGGACTCCTTTTCGCTCGTATCGTTCCTGCTGGCGGTGCGGATGGGGCGCCTAGGCCGAGAAGCCGGTGAAGGACAGCATGAGGCCGCCGCAGGTATTGTTGTTGTCGGACTCGAAGCCGTACTCGCCGAAGGTGAACTCCATCAGATAGGGTACGTCGCCGGCTGCCCGGGCCACGGCGTCGGCCACCTCGCCGATGCGGGCATCGATGCCGGCCCGCCGGCCGCCGCAGTGCACCAGGTGGAAGGCCAGGGGCTTGCCGGGCATGCGGCCGATCAGCTCGCGCAGGGTGTCGGGCACGGATTGGATGAGCTCGTCCACCGTGGCCTCCATGCGGATGACGCAGGTCTTCTCGGCCAGGTTGTTGCCCACGTTGATGGAGAAGTCGTCGTTGCCGTTCATGGGATGGCGGATGGCGATGAGGTCGCCCAGGCGGTCCTTCACGCCCAGAGGCGAGGTGACGGAGTAGGCCAGCAGGTTGCCCCCCTGGATATCCTCGTCGGAGCAGCCGGTCCATTCCTGGTACTTCTTCGCAGCCGGCATACCGTCTATCTCGGCGATGGTGCGCAGCCCGTCGATCTTGGTGATCACGCCGAAGTCATCGGTCTCGCGGTAGGCGCCGGTGAACACGTTGGTCATATCGGGGCCGTCCCAGAAGCAGGCGATGACGCAGCCATCCGCGAAGGAGGCCTCGGCGCCGTACAGCTTCCAGTTGCCCTCGATGGTGTTATCGGCTGCCGAGCCGCCGAAGAAGGGCACCCGTCCTATGACCGCCGAGATGAGATCGGAAGAGCGTCGTGTAGGGCAAGAGTGTA
>CANOBU010000051.1 GCA_947564425.1 uncultured Eggerthellaceae bacterium | reverse complement strand
CGTCCATCGAGCGGTCGATGAACATGACGATGTCGGCGTCCTGCTCGATGGAGCCGGATTCGCGCAGGTCGGAAAGCTGAGGGCGCTTCTTGCCGCGCATCTCCACGGCACGCGATAGCTGAGACAGGGCGATGACCGGCATATCCATCTCCTTGGCCAGTATCTTCAATCCGCGCGAGATCTCGCCCACCTCCACAGCGCGGTTGCCATCGCGGCGCGCGGTCTGCGGCTGCATCAGCTGAAGGTAGTCGATGATTATCAGACCCTTCCCCGGCTCGACGGACCGCAGTTCGCGCCGGGCCTTGGCGCGGGCCTCCAGGATGGAGAGTCCCGGCGTATCATCGATGAACAGCTCCAGCTGGGCCAAGCGGTTGGAGGCATCGGCGATGGCACCCCAGTCTCCTTCCGATATATACCCGCCTCGGATCTTCGAGAGGCTCACGCGGGCATCGGCGCACAGGATGCGCTGCACCAGCTGGCCGGCGCTCATCTCCAGCGAGAAGAAGGCGACCGACGTCCCCTTCTTCGCCGCATTCACCGCCAGGTTCAGGGCGAAGGACGTCTTGCCCACGCCGGGGCGGGCTGCCAGGATGGCCAGGTCGCCGCCGCGCAGGCCATGGAACAGGTCATCGACATCCTTGAAGCCCGTAGGCACACCGGCCATATGCGACTTCTGTTCCGCGAGCTTCGATATCTCCTCGAAAGCATCGTTGAGCAGCGTGCTCATCTTCACAAACGATGACGAGACGCGCTTCTCGGTTACATCGAACAGGGTGCGCTCGGCATCCTCCACCACCTCGTCAAGGTCATCGGGAGCACTGTAGGCCAGGGCGCTTATCTGGGTGGAAGCATAGATGAGCTCCCGTAGGATGGCGGTTCGCCGTACGATATCGGCATGGTTCGACCAATTGGTCAGGGCATAGGCGTTATCAGCCAGCTCGACGATATAGGAACGGCCCCCCACCGCTTCGAGCTGGCCGGAAGCGTTCAGGTTATCGGCCAGCGATATCTGGTCCACCGGAATCCGGCGCCCATGGAGGTCCCCTATGGCCTCGAAGATGATGCGATGGGCCGGCCGGAAGAAGTTGTCCGGCTTCAGCTTCATCATCACTTCCTCCAGGATATCGGAGTTCAGGATGCACGCTGCCAGAACCGCCTTCTCGGCATCTATATTATGGGGAATCTTTTCCTTCTGCCCATCCGCCATCGTTATCCGCCGCCATTCGCCTCATCTTCGCATACTTCGGTCCTCACCATGATAAGGGACGTGAAACCGCAGGTCATCCAAAACTTCTTCCCTATTCTCTCCCCATTTTCCCCTTCGCTCGCGAGGGCATTGCACCAGCCCGCACCCTTGAAACAGAAGGTTTTCCACATTTCCACATTTCTCCACAATGGAAAAGGCGCCGACAAGGGCGCCTGGGGAAAGATGAGGGTCCCAGAGACCCGGGACCCTCGGTTCGAACGCTATGGCAGAAGCCCTGCAGCCCCGAAGCGCGGCAGGGTCTGCAGCCTCCGACGCGCATCGGCGAAAGCACGGCTGATGCACCCGGAGCGCAGCAGAGGCCTGCGGCCTGGGGACGCGCCTAGTTCTCGGACGCCTCCTCGGCATCCGCGGCAACCTCGGCGGCCAGCTCCTCCACGATCTCGGCGGCAGCAGCCGTTTCCACAGCGGCTTCCACCTCGCCGGCTTCGCCGGCAGCCGCAGCAGCCTGGGCATCGGCGATCTCGGCGGCAGCCACCTCTTCGGCAACCTGGGCCGCATCGGTGCCGGCAGCCTCGGCCTCGGCATTCAGCACGGCATCGGGGTTGGCCTCGTCGACCACGATGATCTTCACGATGGCCTTGATCTCGCGGTACAGCGATATCTCGACCTCGTGCTCGCCGACATGCTTGATAGCCTGGCGGATATCGACGCGGCGGCGATCGATGTCGAGGTCCTTCTCCTCTTTGATGCCGTCGACCACCATCTGGGTGGTCACCGAGCCGAACAGCTGGCCCTCTTCGCCCACGCGGGCCTTCACCACGATCTCGGTGCCCTCCAGCTGGGCCTTCAGGGCCTCGGCATCGGCGATGCGCACCTCCTCGCGCTTGGCGATGTTCTTGCGGCGCTGCTCCAGCTGCTTCATATTGCCCGGCGTGGCCTTCATGGCCATGCGCTTGGGCAGCAGGTAGTTGTTGGCGAAACCGCGGGCAACATCCACGACGTCGCCCTCGCCGCCCTTACCGCGAACTTCTTCCAGAAGGATGACTTTCATCTTCGATCCTCCTTAATCGCGATGACGACGACGATCGCCGCGGCCGCTCACGGCCGGCACGGAATAGGGCATCAGAGCCATGACGCGGGCACGCTTGACGGCGTTCGCGATGTCGCGCTGATGCTGCATGCAGGCGCCCGTCACACGACGCGGCTTGATCTTGCCGCGATCGGTTACGAACTTGCGCAGCAGCTGCGTGTCCTTGTAGTCGACGTAATCCACTTCATCCTTGCAGAATTGGCAGTGCTTACGTCGAGGCTGTTTGGAAAAATCGGCCATTTTACCTCTCCTAAGCATTAATTAGAACGGAATGTCATCATCGTAAACCGCAGAAGCGGGGTCGATGGCGGGAGCCGGTGCAGCCGCCTGGTAGCCACCCTGCGAGCCGCTGCTCTGCTGGTAGCCGCCCTGGGCGCCCTGGCCTCCGCCGTTGCGGGAAGACATGAACTCGAGCTCATCCACAACCACTTCGATCTTCGAGCGCTTCTGGCCATCGCGTTCCCATTGGCTCCAGCGCAGCTTGCCCTCGATGGCGACCTTCATCCCCTTGGTCAGGATGTTCGCCAGGCTCTCCGCACGGTTGCCGAACATGGTGCAATCGATGAAGTTGGCGTAGTCCTCCCACTCGCCCGTCTGAGAGTTGCGACGGCGGTCGTTCACGGCCACGCCGAAAGACATGATGGCCATGCCCGACTGCGTGCGGCGCAGCTCCGGGTCGCGGGTCAGATTGCCGCTGATAATCGCTCGATTGATGCTCATAAGTCCACCTCTTCTTACCGCGCCTCTTCGCAGGCGCTCCGACTAATCGCGATCAGCGCGACACACGATCATGTGACGCTGCACGTAGTCACTGATGCGCAGCACGCGATCAAGCTCTGCAATGTGGTCGGGATCGGCATGGAAGTCGATCAGGATATAGTCGCCCTCAGTCAGATTATTGATCTCGTAAGCGAGTTTGCGCTTGCCCCACTCATCGACGTTGTCGATAGTGCCCTCACCTTCGGTGATGACACCCTCGATGCGACCCATCACGTTTGCGCGAGTCTCCTCCTCGAGGGTAGGGGCAACAAAGAACAGCAATTCGTAAGCCTTCATCAGCTCACCTCCTCTGGACTAAACGGCCCCGGATAGGTTAGCTGTGCCGGGGCAGGATTAAAACAACCCGCTTATTCTAGCAAACCACCCCGCAGCACGTCCACCTTCACAAGAACACCGCTAATCCCGAACAGCCCATCGGGCCGGCCGATTAAAGCCCGACGGCACCACCGGGGGCAAGCCTGCCGAACGCATCGCGAACCGATGCCTGCCGCATGCTCCCTTCCGATAACCGGGCGCCCCTCCTTCCGACCCCCAAGCCGATCCCCGCCTTACCGGCCCGAGTTTTACCGGCAACGCGATTTCCACACCCAAAGCCTACAACGGAACCGCCTGGCCGTTAAAGCCCGAGGACTGCAGCACGGAACCGGCACGCACCTGACAAGAATGCCGTCGTTTCCAACAGATAAGCCACCGGAAGCGCCATGGCGATTCGCCCGGAACCAACGCACGGCGCCCCGACCGGCCCGATTGCGAAAACCGCCGCAAACCGCTTTCGAGGAAAACCCGGTGGAAAAGAGGAAGTGGAGAGCCGCAGCCCTCCACTTCCAGGAATCGTATTACAGGAACCGCGTCGCCCGGCTACTCGCCGTCCGCATCCTCCGGGGGCACCTCGCCCTGCTCGACAACGCCGTCTTCGTCCAAGCGGTAATCCTCGTCGGGAGATAATCCCACCATGTAGTTCAGGCAGTTGCCGATATAGATCGGCTCCTCGGCAAAGCTCGGCTTGCCCTCGCCGTCAACGCTGTACAGCACGCCGATAGCGTGACCGTACTCATCGCCGGGCACACCGCCTTGGGCGATAAGGGCGTCCTTCTTGCCCTCATCGGTCTCCACATAGCCGTCGTAGCACAGGCCGTAAGCCGCCGCGCCCGTAGCATGCTCGACCGTATGGCGGGCATCGGCGAAGCATTCCTCGGGGGTATCGAAATCGTGTTCCTCCATGAACAGCGTCTCGCCGGCAGCCAGCGCCGAGAACGGTGCCACCGCCTCGCCCTCCTGCATGCGCTCCTGAGCATCCTTCAGGCAATAGCGCAGCACGTTCTCCAAAACCAGAGGAATCTCAATCCGTTCCTGTTCAGCCACCATGGCCCCCTATCATCAAAACTGATACCGCCCCATTATCCTACAGATCTTCTATGTTCACATCCAGGGGCTTCTCGACGGTGGCGGTGTACTTGCCTTCGGGGTCCACGTCTATCAGCACATGGTCGCCTTCCATCACGTTGCCGTGGATCACCTGGTCGGCTATGCGGTCGACCACCTCGCGCTGGATCAGGCGCTTCAACGGACGGGCGCCGAACACCGGGTCGTAACCATCGATGGCCAGGGACTCCTTGGCCGCCGGGGTCAGGTCAACCGTGACGCGGCGGGCCTCCAGGCGCTCGCGCACCTCCTTCAGCAGCAGCTCGACGATGGGCTCGATGTCGGCGATGGTGAGTGCGTTGAACGTCACGATGTCGTCGATGCGGTTCAGGAACTCCGGGCGGAAGGTGGCCCGCAGGGCCTCCTGGATGCCCGCCTGCTCGGCCTCCAGGTCGCCATTCTCCTGGTACTCGCGGATGAACTGCGAACCCACGTTGGACGTCATGATGATGATGGTGTTCTTGAACGACACCACGCGCCCCTGGCCGTCGGTCAGGCGCCCGTCATCGAGCACCTGCAGCAGCACGTTGAACACATCGGGATGGGCCTTCTCTATCTCGTCGAGCAGCACCACGCTGTAGGGGCGCCGACGCACGGCCTCGGTCAGCTGGCCGCCCTCGTCGTAGCCCACGTATCCCGGAGGGGCGCCGATCAGGCGCTGTACGCTGAACTTCTCCATGTACTCGGACATATCCACGCGGATGATGGCCCGCTCGTCATCGAACAGGTACTCGGCCAGGGCCTTGGCCAGCTCGGTCTTGCCCACACCGGTGGGTCCCAGGAACAAAAACGAGCCGATAGGCTGGTCGGGGTCGGAAAGCCCCGCGCGGTTGCGGCGGATGGCCGAGGCCACCACCTGCACGGCCTCGTCTTGGCCCACCACGCGCTCATGCAGCTTCACCTCGAGGTCGATCAGCTTCTCCATCTCGCCGGTCATCATCTTCTGCACGGGGATGCCCGTCCAAGCGCTCACCACCTCGGCTATCTCCTCTTCGCCCACTTCCTCCTTCAGGATGGCGCCGGCGGCCTTGCGCTCGTTCAACGTGCGCTCGGCCTCTTCCAGCTGCTGGCGCAGGCCGGGGATGGTGGAATAGCGAAGCTCCGAGGCGCGGGACAGGTCGCCTTCGCGGGCGGCGCGCTCTTCATCCAGCTGGGCCACATCGAGCTCGGCCTTCAGGTTCTGCACGTCCACGATGGCGTCCTTTTCGTTCTGCCATTCGGCCTTCTGGGCATCCAGGGCCTCGCGGGCGGCGGCGATGTCGCGGCGCAGGTTCTCCAGGCGCTCGGCGGAAGCCGCATCGGTCTCCTTCATCAGCGCCTGCTCTTCTATCTGCATCTGGGTGAGCTTGCGCTCGGCTGCGTCGACGTCCTCGGGCATGGAGTCTATCTCGATGCGCAGGCGCGAGGCCGCCTCGTCCATGAGGTCGATGGCCTTGTCGGGCAGGAAGCGGTCGGTGATATAGCGGTTGGAAAGCTCCGCCGAGGCCACCAGGGCGCCGTCGGTGATGCGCACGCCGTGGTGGATCTCGTATTTCTCCTTCAGGCCGCGCAGGATGGCAATGGTGTCCTCCACCGAGGGCTCGCCCACGTACACCGGTTGGAAGCGGCGCTCCAGGGCGGCGTCCTTCTCGATGTACTTGCGGTACTCGTCGAGGGTGGTGGCGCCGATGAGGTGCAGCTCGCCGCGGGCCAGGGCGGGTTTCAGCATGTTGCCGGCGTCGATGGAGCTGTCGCCCCCGCTGCCGGCCCCCACGATGGTGTGCAGCTCGTCGATGAACAGGATGATGCGGCCGTCGGAGTCCTTTACCTCGCGCAGCACGGCCTTCAAACGGTCCTCGAACTCGCCGCGGTACTTGGCACCGGCCAGCATAGAGGCGATATCCAGCGTGATGATATCGCGGTCCATAAGCGAATTGGGCACATCGCCCGCCACGATGCGCTGGGCCAGGCCCTCCACGATGGCGGTCTTGCCGGTGCCCGGCTCGCCGATGAGCACCGGGTTGTTCTTGGTGCGCCGCGACAGCACCTGCACGGTGCGGCGGATCTCCTCGGAGCGCCCGATCACCGGGTCGAGCTTGCCCTCGCGGGCCTCTTGGGTAAGGTTCACGCCGTATTGGTTCAGCGCATCGAGCTCCAGCTGGCTGGTCTGGTCGGTCACGCGGGCGTCGCCGCGCAGCTGGCTGTAGGCCTCCTCGACGGTCTTGGCGGTAATCCCCATGCCGTTCAGGATCTTCGCCGCCTCGCCCCCGTCCTCGGCCAGAGCGATCAGCAGATGCTCGGTGGTGGCGTAGGAATCGCCCATCTTCTCGGCGATCTTCACCGCTTTATCCATGACCTTCAGAAGGTCGTTGCCGGGGATGGCCATGGGTGCGCCGTCGCCGGAAACCTTGGGCTTGGCGGCGATGGCCTCGTCCACCCGCTGGCGCAGGGTGGCCGGATCGGCCCCGATGCGCTTCAGTATGGCATTCAGGTTGTTCTCGGAGCTGTCCAGGATGGCTTTCAGCAGATGGATAGGCTCGATGATGCTGGCGTTCGCATCACCGGCAACCCCCATAGCAGCCTGGAACGCCTCCTGGGCCGATAAACTCAGCTTATCCAGTCTCATTCCTATCTCCTTCTATCGTTTCCGTATGGCCAACGAGGTAGTGGTGGCCACCAGGTTGGCGATGTTCTCGCGGGTCTCCAATTCATGCACGCGGTCGGCCAGCCTGCGAACCCGCTGATGCAGGCTGTCGATGGCCTGGTCCCGCGCCTCCAAGCGCCCCTGCAGATCCAGGATGCGTATGACGCCGGCCAGGTTTATGCCCTCGTCGGTAAGCTCGTTGATCAGCGCCAGGCGTTCGATGTCGGCCGGCGAGTACATGCGCGTGCCGCCGCGGGTGCGCTGGGGCGTCACCAGCCCCCGCTGCTCATAGGACCGCAGGGTCTGGGGGTGCATCCCGGCCAATTCCGCAGCCACGCCTATCATGTACAAGGGGCGATTGCGTTCGGCTTCATTCATGATGGTTCTCGCTTACTTCCGCAGGGGCGCGGCGGTTCCGCGCCCATCTGCCAAGCGCCGGCAAAGCCCTACGACTCCGCCTTGGCGTGCTTGGCCGCTTTCTCTTTCTCCGCTGTCCCGCCATCGGCAGCCCCATCGCCCGAAGCCGCCTGGAAATCCTCGAGCGCCTTCTTCTGGGCCGCATTCAGGTTCTTCGGGATGGGAATGGACAGCTCGATCTTCAGGTCGCCGTTGCCGGTCCCCTTGCCCTTCAGCTTGGGGGCGCCCTTGCCCTTCACAGAGAGCACCGCGCCGTTCTGGGTGCCGGCGGGAATACGCACCCGCACCTTGGCGCCATCGGGGGTGGGCACCGTCACCTTGCCGCCCAGGGCTGCCGTGGCTATATCCACCTCGGCGGTGGTGAGCACATCGGCTCCCTTGCGGGCGAAGGTGGGATGCGGGGCGATGCGCGTGACGATCAGCAGATCGCCCGGCTCGCCGCCGTTGGCTCCGGGGAGCCCCTTCCCCTTGAAGCGCAGCCGGCCGCCGTCGATGGCGCCCGCAGGCACCTTCACGTCGAAGGTGTCGGCTTCCTCTTTGCCGGGGATGCGCACGGTTACGCGCTTCGTAGTGCCATTGAGGGCCTCATCGAAGGTGACCTGCAAATCGACAGTCGAATCCTGCCCTTTCATGGGCCGGGGGGCGCCGTAGCCGCCCATGCCGCCGAAGCCGGAGAATCCGCCTTGGCCGCCGTAGCCGCCGCCTTGGGCCCCGCCGAAGTCCCACTCGGTGCCCATGACGCCCTCGCCGCGCAGAACCTGGTTCAGGATATCCTGCCAGCTGCCGTAATCGTCGAAATTCACAGTGGTCGCGCCGCCGGCACCGCCGCCCCAGCTGTAGGGGATCTCGTTCTCGTTGGCTGTGCCGTACTGGTCGTACAGCTGGCGCTTCTTATCGTCGGAAAGCACTTCGTAAGCTTCGTTCAGCTCCTTGAACTTCTCCTCGTCGCCGCCGGCGTCGGGGTGGTTCTTGCGGGCGAGCTTGCGGAAGGCTTTCTTTATCTCGTCGGCAGTGGCGTTTTTCGACACGCCGAGCGTTTTGTAGTAATCGGGCTTGTTCGCCATGCCTTCACACCACCTTTCGTTTCTTGTTCATGCCGCGCTGAGCCGGCGGCATTCCGGGCGCAAGCGCCCGGCTCGGTTCCTATTCGTCGTCTTTGGGGCGTTTGGGGCCGCCGGTGGTCACGGTTACCATGGCCGGCCGCAGCACCTTCTTCCCCAGCTTATAACCCTTCTGGTACACATCCTGGACCGTTTCGTCGAAGACGGCCGGGTCGGGTACCGTTGCCACCGCCTGGGCTTCCAGGGCATCGTAGGCCTCGCCTACGGGGTCGATCACGACCAACCCGCCCTTCACGAGAGCGTCGAGCAGCTTGGTCTGCACGGCCCTCACGCCGTCCAGCAAACCCGTCTCGCCGTTCTCGGTGGCGTAATCCACGGTGCGCTCGAAGTCATCGAGCACGGGAAGCAGATTCTCTATCAGCTTCTCCGTGGCCCGCTTCTTCTCCTCCGCCTGCTGCTCGCTGGTGCGCCGGCGGTAGGTGTCCCATTCGGCATGGAGCCGCATGTAGCGGTCCTGCCAATCGGCGGCCTCCTTCTTCGCCGCCGCCAGGGCATCGCCTTCGGCGGCTACGCCGTCCAAGACGGCCTCGGCCTCGGCGATTATGCCCTCGTCGTCTGCTGCCTCTGCCTCCAGGGCCTCCACGGCATCGGCGCCTTCGTCGGCAGGGGCCGACGCATCCGCGCCGGCCCCCCTTCCCAGAATCTCCTCTTCTTCGCCCGTTACAGGGTCGATGCGCGAAGACCTGCCGTCGATGGGAACCTGGTTGCCCGGGTTGGCAGCGCTATAGCTCCTACGCTGTGCCATTGCTCATACTTCCCTTCGCTCTGCGGGGCGCTTGCTCGGCCGAAGCCGGACTATTTGCCCTCGTCGGCCTCGTCGTCGACCAGCTCGTACTCGGCTTCGATGGTGGCATCTTCCACAGCCTGCTCGGCTGCCTGGGCCTGGGCCGCACCGGCAGCGTCGCCATCGGCGGCGCTTTGGGAGTAGGCTATCTCGGCCAGCTTGTAGCCGGCGGTCTGCAGCTCTTCCTGGGCCGCGCGGATAGCATCCACGTCGGTACCCTCCAGGGCGGTCTTGGCCTTGGCGATGGCGTCCTCGGCGGCCTGCTTGGTCTCGGCGGGCACCTTGTCGCCCAGCTCGCTGAGAGTCTGCTCGGTGGCGCCCATCAGCGAATCCGTGGTGTTGCGCACCTCGATTTCCTCTTTGCGGCGCTTGTCCTCTTCGGCGTTGGCCTCAGCATCCTTCACCATGCGCTCGACCTCGTCGTCGGAAAGCGCGGTGCTGCCGCTGATGGTGATCTGCTGCTGCTTGCCGGTGCCCAGGTCCTTGGCCGACACATTCACGATGCCGTTGGCGTCGATGTCGAAGGTGACCTCGATCTGCGGCACGCCGCGGCGCGCAGCGGGGATGCCCGTCAGCTGGAAGCGGCCGAGGGTCTTGTTGTCCTTGGCCATGGGGCGCTCGCCCTGCAGCACGTGGATCTCGACCGACGTCTGGTTATCGGCGGCGGTGGAGTAGATCTCGGACTTCCGCGTGGGGATGGTGGTGTTGCGCTCGATCATGGTGGTCATCACGCCGCCCAGGGTTTCCACACCCAGCGAAAGCGGGGTGACGTCCAGCAGCAGGATGCCCTCGACGTCGCCGGACAGCACGCCGCCCTGCACCGCCGCGCCCATGGCCACGACCTCGTCGGGGTTCACGGACATGTTGGGGTCCTTGCCGGTCATGGTTTTCACCAGCTCCTGCACGGCGGGCATACGGGTGGAACCGCCCACCAGGATGACCTCG
>CANOBU010000050.1 GCA_947564425.1 uncultured Eggerthellaceae bacterium | reverse complement strand
TGTTCGCCATCATGCGCACGGGCATCGGCCTGGTGCGCGGCCAGCGCAAGAAGGAACGCACCTGGAACCTCTCGGTCGAGAAGGGCCCCAAGGAGCTGCGGGGCGTCTCCATCGCCGTGAACGGCCCCGTGGTGGTGGGCCGCTCACCCAACGCCGATATCGTGATA
Source organism: uncultured Eggerthellaceae bacterium (assembly GCA_947564425.1). Lineage (GTDB taxonomy): Bacteria > Actinomycetota > Coriobacteriia > Coriobacteriales > Eggerthellaceae > UBA9715. Next base: position 10,498 of record CANOBU010000050.1, on the reverse strand, counting down.
GGGGCCGGCTACGTATCGGCCCGCCATGCCCGCTTCACCCTGATGGGCCAGAACCTCTTCGTAGAGGACCTGGGCTCCACCAACGGCACCGCCGTAGACGGCCAGCTGATCGACCAGCCCACCGCCCTGAGCAATAACGATGTGGTGAATGTGGGGGATGTCTCCATCCGCGTGAGGCACGCATGATGGCCCGCACGCACCGCAACCGACAGCAAGGCCGCACCCCCGCCGGGAATCCCAACGATCCGTCCATGAGGGGGCGCTTCCATGGCTGACAGCATCACCGTGTATCCCATACAGCAGGACCCCGAGCATAAAGGTGCCCCGTTCGGCAGCCGCACCGATGTGGGGAATGTGCGGGAGCAGAACGAGGATTCCCTGGTAGTGGCCCCTCCCCTGTTCGTGGTGGCCGATGGCATGGGCGGCCATGCCGCCGGCGAGGTGGCCTCTGAAATAGCCGTGAAGACCATAGCCGAATGCGTTCCGGCCCATGTGGACGCCGAAGCCCTGGGCAAGGCGGTGGAGACCGCTAACCGCGAGGTGATAAACGCAGCCCTTACGGGCCAGGGCCGCGAGGGCATGGGCACCACCTGCACCGCAGCCATGATGGAGGGGGGCAGCCTGGCCATAGCCCAGGTAGGCGATTCCCGGGCCTATCTGCTGCATGGCGGCAAGCTGACGCAGATCACCCGCGACCACAGCCTCATGGCCGACATGATCGAAGCCGGCCAGATAACCCCCGAGGAAGCCCGCCATCATCCCAACCGCTCGATCATCACCCGGGCCCTGGGCAGCGATACCGACATGGAAGCGGACCTCTACGAGATAACGGTGCAGGAGGGCGACCGGCTGCTGCTGTGCTCCGACGGCCTCACCTCCATGGTGACAGACGAGCGGATCGAACGCATCATGAACCGCATCGCCGATCCCCAAGCCTGCGCGGCGGCCCTGGCAGACGAGGCCCTGGCAGCCGGCGGCCTGGACAACGTGACGGTGATCGTGGCCGACTCCGAGGGCACCGCCCCGGCCCGCCACCGCCGCGTAGCGCTGAAGACGAAGATCACCGTGGGCATAGTGCTGGCACTGCTGGCCGCCTGCGTGGCCGGCGCCCTGTGGGGCGGTTGGACCTACCTGCATAACAGCGCCTACCTGGCCGAGAGCAGCGACGGCTACGTGCAGGTATACCGCGGCGTACCCGGCGATGTGATGGGTTTCTCGTATTCCGAGCTGGTGGAGACCACCGATATATCGGTGAAGGACCTCAACCCCTCGGCAGCCCAGAACATCTCCCAGAACATGCGCGTGGGCAGCCTCGAGGAGGCGCGCGCCCTGGTTGATTCGTATCGCGACCAGCGCAGCAGCTCCGATGCCGCAGGCAAGGGCACGGCAGGGGGCTCCGAAGCGGCCGCCGAAGCCGAAGGAGGCTCGCCAGATGAGGCCTCCGGGGAGCCCGCCCGATGACGCGCCGCAATCTGGAACTGGTGCTTTTGGGCGTAGCAGCCCCCTTGGTGGTGCTGCTGTTCGCCATGCTGGCCATAAACCAGGGGCAGCGGCTGGGCCTTGCCACCTTGGGGGTGCCCTTGGGGCTGTGCGCGGCCTTCGTGGTGGCGCACCTGGCCATCCGGCGCTTCACGCCCGCAGCCGACCCGGCCATATTGCCCATCGTGTTCGCGCTTTCCGGCATCGGCATCGCCTTCGTCACGCGCTTGGCCCCGGAGCTGGCAGCCAACCAGGTGCTATGGCTGTTCGTGGGCGTAGCCGCCATGATCGCCGTGTTGGCCTTCTCGAAGCACCTCGAGAAGCTGGCCCACTACAAATACACGCTCATGCTGTTCGGCTTCATCCTGTTGCTATCGCCGCTGCTGCCCGTGGTGGGCACCGAGGTGCTGGGCAGCCGCATCTGGCTGACCATCGGCCCCTTCAGCTTCCAGCCCGGCGAGATAGCCAAAGTGATCATCGTCTTGTTCCTGGCCAGCTACCTGTCGATGAACCGCGAGATGCTCTCGATATTCACCTGGCGCCTGGGACCCTTCCGCCTGCCCGATATGCGCACCCTGGCCCCAATGCTCCTGATGTGGGTGGTGGCCCTGCTCATCGTGATCTTCGAGCGCGACCTCGGCAGCGCCCTGGTTTTCTTCTTCGTATTCCTCATCATGCTGTATATCTCTACGGGAAAGAAGTTCTACCTCATCGGCGGCTTCCTGCTTATGGCGGTGGGCTGCGTGGGCGCGTTTTTGGGCTTCTCCCATGTGCAGATTCGCGTGGCCAACTGGCTGAACCCCTTCGATGACCCCCAGGGCACCGGCTACCAGATGCTGCAGGGGCTGTACTCCATCGCCGACGGCGACCTGTTCGGCGTGGGCATAGGCCGGGGCCTCTGCGACGAGATCCCCGTGGTGGAAAGCGACTTCATCTTCGCGGCCATCGCCGAGGAATGCGGCCTTCTGGGCGGCGCCGGGGTGCTGCTGCTGTATCTCAGCCTGGCCATCCGCGGCTATGTGACCGCAGCCCGGGCCAAGAGCGATTTCAGCTCGCTCACCGCAGCCGGCCTCACCACCACCATCGTGCTGCAGTCATTCATCATCGTGGGCGGCGTCACGCGCCTCATCCCCCTGACCGGCCTCACGCTGCCCTTCGTGTCGCAGGGCGGATCGTCGCTTCTGGCCAGCTTCATCGCCGTGGGCCTGCTGCTGCGCTGCGGCGACGAGGGCACGGGCGTGGGCAGCGAGATGACCAATGCCTCGGCCCTTACCGGCTCGAACAGCGTGCTGGGCCGCGTGTCGCTGGGCAAACGCCTGACCACGGCCATCATGATCCTGTCCGTGCTGTTCGTGCTGCTGGTGGCCAACCTCACCCTCATCATGGTGGTGCAGGCCAAGGATTACCAGTCCATGCCCGGCAACAACCACACCATCGCCAAGCAGGAGCAGGTGAAGCGCGGCAGCATATCCACCTACGACGGCACCGTGCTGGCCCAGAGCGTGCCCGCAGGCGACGGCTCCTATGAGCGGGAATACCCCGCCGGCGACCTGGCCTCCCAGGTGGTGGGCTATTACTCCACGAAATACGGCACCTCGGGCATCGAGGCCAGCTGCAACGACACCCTGACCGGCGACCAGAACTACGCCACCTGGATCGACGCCCTGAACGCCCAGGCCGGCATAACGCAGCCGGGCAACGACGTGGTGCTCACCCTCGACTCCACGGTGCAGCGGGCCGCCCAGGATGCCCTGGAGGGCTATACCGGCGCCTGCGTGGTGATCGACCCGAAATCGGGCGCGGTGCTGGCCATGGCCTCGGCCCCCACCTACGATGCGGACGATTTCGACTCCGTGCTGGAAGCCGCCGCGCAGGACCCCTCCATCACCTCGCTGCTGAACCGGGCCACCCAATCGCAGTACGCCCCCGGCAGCACCTTCAAGATAGTCACCCTGGCCACGGCCCTGGAAAACGGCGTGGCCACCGAAGAGACCGTCTTCGACTCCCCCGGCACCATCGAGATAGGCGGCGGCAAGGTGACCAGCTTCGACGAGCACGACCTGGGAGACATCACCCTCGAGCAGGCCACCATACATTCCTCCAACACCGTGTTCGGCCAGCTGGGCGTCGAAATGGGCGCCGATATGCTGGTGGCGGGCGCCGACAAGTTCGGTTTCGACACCCCCATGGAATTCGACCTGCCCTTGGCCGAATCGGTCATGGGCAACCCCTCCGAGATGACCGAATGGGAGACCGCCTGGGCCGCCGACGGCCAGCCCGTGGGAACCGGCGATAAGCGCGGCCCCTTCGCCACCGTGCTCGAGATGGCCATGGTGGGTTGCGCCATCGCCGATGACGGCACCATCATGCACCCCTATCTGGTGGAGGGCGTGTTCAACGCCAACGGCGAGCGCAGCTACAGCGCCAAGGGCAATGCCTTCCTGCAGGCCTGCAGCGAGCGTGTGGCCGAGCGCATGACCAACGTGCTGTCGAAGGTGGTGTCTCAGGGCACCGGCATCGGCGCGGCGATCAACGGCGTGCAGGTTGCCGGCAAGACCGGCACCGCTGAGACGGGCAAAACCCGCGACGACAGCTGGTTTGTGGGCTTCGCCCCTGCCGATGACCCGCAAGCGGTGGTGGCTATGGTGCTGGAGGAGGCCGTTTCGGGCGAGGAGGGCATCAACGCCGCCACGAAATCCAGGCCGGTCCTAGAAGCTGCATTGAAAGTTAAGGGAGTTTTGTAGGAAGATATAATCAGGTGATTCGTGTGCCTTAAATACCGCATAATTGCAACACGAAGCATGAAGGAGAGATCGAACGTGGCCGGAAACATGACAGGACAACTGCTGAATAACCGCTATCTGGTCGGCGAGCGCATCGGCATCGGCGGGATGGCCGAGGTCTACCAAGGCCAAGACACCGTGCTCGGGCGCATCGTGGCCATCAAGGTCATGCTCTCCCAATACGCCGAAGACCCTGCGTTCACGGCGCGGTTCCGCCAGGAGGCCGCCGCTGCGGCCAACCTGCAGAGCCCCTACATCGTGAACGTGTACGACTGGGGCCAGGATTCCCAAACCTCCTTCATCGTCATGGAGTTCGTGCGCGGCAGCGACCTGAAGACGGCCATCAAGGAGCGCGGCAGCATCAACCAGCGCAAGGTGGCGGAAATCGGGTCGCAGATCAGCCAAGCCCTCTCGGTAGCCCATGGCCTGGATATCATCCACCGCGACATCAAGCCCCAGAACATCATGGTTCAGCCCGACGGCAACGTGAAGGTGATGGATTTCGGCATCGCCCGGGCCAAGAACTCCATGATGGACAAGACCGATGCCGTGCTGGGCACCGCCCACTACATCTCGCCCGAGCAGGCCCAGGGCAAGGAGCTCTCGCCCGCGAGCGACATCTATTCGCTGGGCGTGGTGCTGTACGAGGCCGTGACCGGCCAGCTGCCCTTCGACGGCCCCGATGCCGTCAGTGTGGCCATGAAGCAGGTGAACGAGCAGCCCGCACCCCCCTCGGAGCTGCTGCCCGGCATAAGCCCCGACCTCGAGGCCATAATAATGAAGGCCATGAGCAAGAACCCGGCCGACCGCTTCGCCACGGCGCTGGATATGCGCCATGCCCTGAACGATTTCCTGGGCGGGCGCCCCGTGCACTTGGGCGACCTGGCGGAAGCCACCACCACAGCCGTCATAGCCGATGCCACCGCCGTGGTGTCGCCGGTGCGCCCCGGCTATGCGTCCGACAAGACCGGTGTGATGAGCCCTACCGAGATAAACGGCATGGCCCGCAACAGCACGCGCCAGCGGAACTACCGCGGCGGCAACGGCAACCAGCCGAAGAAGAAGCGAGGGGCGCTCATCGCCATCGGCGCCATCGCGGCCGTGGCCGTCATAGGCCTGCTCGCCTTCCTGCTGCTGGGGCGCGGCTGCTCCGGCGGGGGCAAGGAAGTACCCGATGTGGCGGGCAAGACGCTGAGCGAGGCCACCCAGATGATCGAGGATGCCGGCTTCACCCTGGGGTCGGTCGATTACGTCTACGACGAGAAGGTGCCGGCCGACTCGGTAATCAGCCAGACGCCGCGCGCGGGAACCCATCAGGAGAAGGGCACGAAGGTGACCCTCACCGTATCGCAGGGCGTCGAGCAGGTAACCGTGCCCGACCTCTTCGAGAAGACCGCCAACGAAGTGCGGGCCGAGCTGCAGAAGCTGGGCCTGAAATACGAAGCGGGGCCCGCTGAGCATTCCGACACGGTGCCCGAGAACCGCGTGCTGCGCCAATCCCCCGCCGCCGACCAGAAGGTGAACAAGGGCTCCACCGTGACCTATTACCTGTCTGCGGGCAAGGAGAAGGTGGAGATTCCCGATGTAGTGGGCAGCCAGGAGGGCAATGCCACCGCCACCTTGACCAATGCAGGATTCAAAGTAACCGTGGACTACCAGAGCAGCACCGATGTGCAGGAGGGCCTGGTCATAAGCCAATCCCCCAAGGGCGGCGATGAGGCCGAGGACGGCACCACGGTGAACATCGTGGTAAGCACCGGCGCCCAGTACTTCACCGCATCGGCCTACCCCACCGGCGCTGCCGGGGGCGGGTCCGTCTCGCCCGAGAGCGTCAGCGTGGCCGAGGGAGGTTCGGCAACTTTCTACATAACCACCAACAGCGGCTACAAGATCGCCAGCGTGGTCGACTCGAATGGGAAGTCCTACGGGGCCAGCAGCACCATCACCATATCGAACATCAAGGGCAATGTGAGCCTGGCCGTCGAATTCGCCGCCGATGGCTCGTCGGGAAGCAATGCCGACAAGAGCTCGACCAGCTCCTCGAAGAAGTCGTAGAGCCATCCTTCCAACGCGCCCCCGTAGCTCAGGGGACAGAGCACCGCTCTCCTAAAGCGGGTGTCGGCCGTTCGAATCGGCCCGGGGGCGCCATCACTCACTTCAACCTGCGGCATTCGGAGCCCAAAACCCCATTTTGCCCCATCGGTGGTCACAATCCCGACTTTTTAGAGCGAAAACCGCCCGGCCGCATCGATCCTCGCATACTCATCTGACAAAAGGCCAGATGGCAGCTTGCCGGAACCAGGTCAGCGAGACAACCATGCATGCATTCGAGGCCATTCCGTGCGATGCGACTCTAAAAAGTCGGGATTGTGACCACCGAAGGCGCGAAAAGCGTCAGTAGACCCATCCTCAACCAAGCCTGGAGATGAAATCGGAGACGGCGCAACCCCTAACATCGGCGAGATGGGACCGGGAGGCTTGCCCGCTCTGCACCCGAGAATGGGGCAAACCGCCCCACCCCATCCTGCAGATACCTTAGCTGGCAGCTAATGAATTGCGATTTGGTTACCTCTATCATTGGCTCGTATTTGCTTGTCAGGAGCCCTGGGCAGTGCCGCCGGCGGGGCCGTCGATGGAGAGGAATGCTATGTCGCAAGAACAGATGAACGGATACCAACTGGGCAACCCCAACGCAGCTGGGGCGCCTCCACAGGCCCCCGCCCCGGCTCCCCAAGGGACCTCCGCCATGGCTATCACGGGGCTCGTCATCGGCATCGTGGCCCTGGGAACCTCGTTTCTGCCCATCATAAACAACGTATCGTTTTTCATCGGGCTGGTCGGACTCGTATTGGCCATCGTGGGCATCGCGGGCACGGGCAAGAGGAAGAAGAAGGGGCGCGGCATGGCCGTAGCCGGCTTGGTGATCAGCATCGCCTCTATAGCGGTGGTGCTGGGCTCCCAGGCATTCTACTCCTCTGTCATCGACAGCGCCCTCGATTCCGCCAAGGCCACGCCGCGCACCGCCGCCGAGCAGTCCGCTGCAGGCGATAGCTCCCCAGCCGCAGCAGCCGGCGACTCGGCAGCGGCCGCGGATGCAGCCTTCGGCCTGAGCATCGACAGCGTGCAGAAAGGCACCGACTACAGCGGCGGTCCCGTTGCTATCGCCACCTATACCTTCACGAACAACTCCACCGAGGCCACCAGCTTCATTGTGTCCATAAGCGCAAAAGCCTTCCAGAACGGCGTGCAGCTGGACACAGCCATAGGCAGCGGCTGGGACAGCAGCGGCTCCATGAAAGAGCTGAAACCCGGCTCGTCCACCACGGTGCAGATGGGCTACAAGCTGGACGATAACAGTCCTCTCACCATCGAAGCCAGCGAGCTATGGGACTTCAGCGACGAGGTGCTGCTCGAGGAAACCTTCAGCTTCGAATAGCCGGCTCGCATCGCCGGGGAGGCCGGCGGCCTTTGGCCATGGCCGGCCTCCCCGCTGCCCTATAATAGAAAGGCCCCGATGGGAAGACGAAAGAAGAAGCGCGTGGAGGAACCGCTCACAGAAGACATGCTCTCGGAGTTGCTGGCGGCCGAGGACCCAGCGCGATTCGTCCGCAAGACCGAGCCCCAACCCCGCAGCCTTGCGGAATACCTCAACGAGCTGTTGGCGGCAAAGGGCTTGAAGCGGCCGCAGGTCGTACGGTCTGCAGGCATAAACGAGACCTTCGGCTACCAGATATTCACCGGTACCCGCCGCGCTTCGCGCAACAACCTGCTGAAACTCGCCTTCGCCCTGGGGTTATCGGTACGCGAGGCGAACCGCCTGCTGCAGGCGGGGCAAGTCAACGGCTTGTACTGCAAGAACCGACGCGATGCCATCATCATCTTCTCGCTGAACAATGGTTATGCGTTGCAGAAAGCCCAAGAGGAGCTCTACCGGTTCGGGGAAACCACCATCGACTGATGACCCCTGGACCACCGGAGCCTCCGACCTTGCCTGGCGCTCGGTCGCAGACGGGTTTGGTACCATAGGCCCCATGGAAAACGACGACCTCTCCCTCTACCTTATGGCCTTGGATCGCGACGGATCCTATCGCGTGGCCGAAACGCTCAAACAGGGCACCTATGAGACCACCGAGGTGGTCTATTTCACTGGCGCCCAAGGAGGCGAGCTGGGGCCGTTCATCCGCAAGCGCATCGAGCGCAGGCGGGGCCTGGGCGAAGCTTACCGCAGCCTTTGTGCGGCCCAGCGCGGGGGTCGGCGCTTCCGGCATCTGCCCTGCGTGTACGATGTGCACGAGCGGGACGAGACGCTCATCGTGATCATGGAATACGTTTCGGGCGCTACGCTGCAGGACGAGGTCTACCGCCGCGATGCCAGCCTGCCGCTCACCCGCGAGCTGTTCCCGCCCCTCTGCGACGGCGTGACCGAGCTCCATACGGAATTCGCACCGCCCCTTATCCATCGCGACCTGAAACCGTCGAACGCCATCATATGCGATGGGAACCTCACCATCATCGATTTCGGCATCGCCCGCACCTATCGCGAAGGCGCCGACGGCGACACGGTACCCTTCGGAACCCGTGCCTATGCGCCGCCCGAGCAGTTCGGCTTCCGCCAAACCGACGAGCAGAGCGATATCTACGCCCTGGGCATGATCCTATACTACCTGCTCACCGAGCATACGCCGAGCCCTGAAGCGGTGCGTCTGGGATTCCCGGAACTTGCTTTCGCTCCCAAACTGCAGGCCGTGGTGGCCAAGGCAACGGCCTTCGACCCCCATGCGCGCTATCGTTCGGCGGAGGAGCTGAAGCAGGTGTTCCTGAAAGCCGCAGCCGCTTCGGAGGCCCGGGCTGCAGACCCGCCGAGGAACACGAAGCCATCGGAGGTTCTGGGGCTGGTCTGGGATGTGTTTGTGGCCCTTATCTGGGGCATCTGCATCGCAGCGTGCATCTCGTCGATGGTTTCGCCCACGGGAAACATCCAGGACTACCCCCTGTGGCTGAGGGCGCTGGTCTATCCGGTGGCCATGGGGCTTTTCTTCACCGGTATCGCCTACGCCTTGCTGGACAAACGCTGGCTGCGCCGGCACATCCCCCTGCTACGGGGCCAGACTTTCAAGAAAGGGCTGATAACGGGTCTGATCGCCGTGGCGATATCCCTGGTGCTGCTGTTCATCCTGGCCGCAGTGGCCGCATACGCCATCAGGTGATGCTGCGGGACGGAAACCGCGGAGCTCCAAAAGTCTTTGCCTCGATGCCTTACTCGGTGCGGTCGTCCCACACCTCGGGGCAGCGCTCGCGCAGGAGCTCACCGAGGGCCCGGAACTGCTCATCGCCCATCTGCTCCCGGCAAACCCAGGTAAGGCCCTTGATGAATATCAGATTGTCGGTGGCGGCAATGCGGCCGATCTCCCCATAGGGCCGAAAACGCCTCTGCTTGATGGAGGTCTGCGTTCCGAAATCGACTCCGATGCCTTCCTCAGTGCATCGCATATGGAACACCCGCTTCGTGACAGAGCGGGTTGCCGCAAATTCCTTCTGCATCAGCCTATCGAAATGCTGCTTGCAATAGGCCTCGCTGCGAGCCGCCCGCACAAGGAAGAAGCAGCCGATACCTCCTAGCCCGATTCCCATCAGAAGGAGGATATAAGCGAAAACAGAAGAAGCGTTGATGAAAACCGGCATAGCAAGCAGAACCATTGCAAAGCACAGGAGTATCCCCCAACTGCGATATTGCTTCTTCGCGCGAGCTATCAAAGCCCGCAATGCATCCTCGCCGAAGCGTTCGCAATAAAAGCGCTCGAAGGTATCGACATCCCGCCCGACTGCCGCTGCAGTCCCGTAATCGAACTCAAGCAGGATGGTTTCCTCGACTGCCATTCAGCTTACCCCCTTTCGGCCCGACGGGCAGAGGCCGAGCTGCCTGGCGGCGCTATCAGAGCCGCCCCACAGGACTCGCATACTGCAGCCTCGGCGCTGTTCGCGGCGCCGCAACGGAAACAAGTCCCGGCCGGCTTAGAGAAATTGCTCTTCCCTTTGCACTTCCCGCAATTGCAGCATACGTATCCGCACATTCTATTCTCCTTCGAACCATCGCGCTGAATCGCACCGTGGCATAAGGGCCGCCCGCCAGGGGGGGATAAGGCGGGCGGCCCAGAAAAACGCCTAGCGGAAATTGGGGATGCTAGGCGATCGCGGGGGTCATGAGGGACCAGCGGGTGGCGCCGTCCATCTTGGCG
>CANOBU010000049.1 GCA_947564425.1 uncultured Eggerthellaceae bacterium | reverse complement strand
GGTGACGGCGGCGCGGCGGTGCCTGCGGCCCCGGCCGTGCCCGATGCGGCCGACCTGGGCGGCGATGCTGCTGCCGACGGTGCCGATGCCGGCGATGAGGCCGCTACCGACGTCATCGAGGACGATGCCGTGCCTCAGGCCGCCGGTCCCGGCAGCCTGGACAAGGCCGACCAGGGCGGCGTGATGCAGCTGCTGCAGGGCTGGTGGCCCTGGCTGCTGCTGGCTGCGGCTGTGGTGATCGCGGGTGGCAGCCTGTTCTTCTTCGCGATTGCGAAGCGCCGCCGCGACGACGAGGAAGAGGCCGAGGAGCTGTAAGGTTTCATGCCGGGCGGCGCCCGCGGCATCGCCGCCCGGTTGCAGGTTTTGATAACGCAGCATGTTGAGCGCCCCGCCCCCCGGCGGGGCGCTTGCGTTCGGGCGGGGATTTGCCGCCGTGCCTTCCGGGTTCGAACCTATAATGGGTGGTTGTTCGATGCGAATCGACTATTGCCCGGCGGGAGGCAGGTGCTCGGTGCGCGATGCGGGTGCGGCGCGGGCTGGGGGTTGCGGGTTGCGGGCCGCAGGGCGCTGCAAGCCCCGGATTCCGGATGAGCCTGGAACGCGGGTCGCAGGTTGCGGGCTGCGGGCTACGGGTTATGGGTTGCAGACTGCGGGTCGCGGGCTGCGAATTGCAGATACGGGGATGGGAAGGGCGACTATGGGAAGCGACCGTTTGAAGTATCCTCCCGAGCGCGATTTCGGGTTCTATCAGCGGAAGAAGCACGACAAATGGCGTGCGGTGGAGGCGCCGTCGCCGGCTTTGGAGTATACGGTGGCCGATTCCCATGCGCATCTTCACATGCTGCCGGATCCGCAGTGGGAGCTTGCCCGCTGCGCTGCGAACGGCGTCGATCTGGTGTGTACTGTGGCCGATCCCAGCGAAGACGACATGGCGCAGGTTATGTCGTTTGCTGCGATGGGTGATGACGAGATGCCGGAGGTTCTGCTGGCGGTGGGGGTGCATCCGCACAATGCGCGGCTGTATTCGGACGAGCTGGAGCGGCAGCTGGTGCAGCTGGCCGGGTGCGACGCTGTGCGCGTGCTGGGCGAGGTGGGGCTGGACTACCATTACGATTTCTCGCCGCGCGATTGCCAGCGGGATGTGTTCCGGCGGCAGATACGGCTGGCGAAGCAGTTGGGGCTGCCGTTGGCGCTTCATCTGCGCGGTGGTGCAGAGGCGGAAGAGGGCGGCGAGGATGATGCCCATGGCCAGGCGTTCCGCATCTTGGAGGAGGAGGGATTCCCGGAAGCGGGCACGCTGCTGCATTGCTGCGCCTTGGGGCCCGAGGCGCTGAAGCCGTGGATTCAGGCGGGGTGCTATATCGCCTACGGCGGGGCGCTTACGTTCAAGAATGCCGAGACGGCCCGCGAGGGGGCGCGGCTGGTGCCGGAGGATCGGCTGCTGTTGGAGACCGACTCGCCCTATATGACGCCGGAGCCCCTGCGCGGGGCGGGGTGCACGCCGGCCCATGTGGTGTTCACGGCCGAGCTGCTGGCCCAGGTGCGCGGGGCGCGGCCGGGGAGTGCGCGGGAGACGCTTTTGCGTCAGATTCATGGGAACACCGAGCGGTTCCTGGGTTGTTCCCGGTAGAAACCATGCCAGGTTTTGGTGACAGCGGGAGGAAATGCCGTTGGATTCGGGCGATGCGGGGCTGATATCCTGTTAGATTGATGCGATATCGGGTTGGAAGCCGGTTTGATGCAGAGGAAGGGCCGGTTGGATGCGAGGGAATGGATTGGCATGAAGCGTTTGATTCTTGTGGGATCGCCGCGGACCGAAGGGCGCAGCGCGCATCTGGCGGAGATGCTCTTCGAGGCGAATATCGATGAATTCCCCGGCGACGAGCTGTTCCTGGTGCCTATATCCGAGGTGGATGTGGGCCCTTGCATCGGTTGCGATGGATGCCGCGAGAAATCCGAAGTGATTGTGAAAGATGATAGCGGCGCGGAGGTTTCACTGTGGAAGCATCGCTGCATATTCGACGACGATATGCAGACGGTGTATGACCTATTGGACGACGCGGACGAGGTGGTTGTGGTATGCCCGGTGTACTTCTCGGGCGCACCGGCGCCGTTCAAGTGCCTGCTGGACCGGCTGCAGCCCTACTTCTGGAGCGATATGCGCGAGGGGTCGAAGCGTCCGGCGGTGCTGCATGTGCTGGGCGAGGGGGGCGACCCCCACGGCTTCGATGCGCTGGTGAGCGAGGTGCGCTCGGCATTGGCGGTGGCCGGGTTCCGGTTGGAGCGCCTGCTGGATTGGGTGGGCTGCATCGATGCCGAGGGCGAGATAACCGCCGAGGCGAAGGAAGTGCCGCTGGCGAATGGGAAGGGCGATGCTGCAGGCAAAGAGCGGCCCAAGCTGGACCTTTCTGCGCAGAAGAAGCCGGCGACAGGGCATTCTTCCAAGGGAAGCCAGCAGCAGGGAAAACCCCGGTCGAAGGGGAAGTCGCAACCTTCGAAGAAGGGAAAACCCCGTGGGTAGGGGTAGGGACGAGGGCTGTCTGATCGGCGGTGGATCGGTGAGCGATTCTTGCACCGATGGGGTGCCGGGGCGGCAGCGGATATCGCCGTTGGCCACGCCTTCGGCTACGCGGGAGGTGCTGGAGCGCCACGGCCTGTTCACCAAATACGGGCTGGGGCAGAACTTCCTGGTGAATGATGATGTTGTTCGCAAGATCCTGGAATTGGCCCAGGTGGGGCCCGGTGACCGCGTGCTGGAGGTTGGTCCCGGCATCGGTACGCTCACCTACGGGCTGCTGAGCCGGGGCGGCAGCGTGGTGGCTATCGAGAAGGATGCCGATTTGCCTGCCGTTCTGGCCGATACCCTGCAGGAATTCAACGGATCCTTCACGCTGTTGTCTATGGATGCCCTGGACCTGAAGGGCTGGCCGCCTGACGGGGGTATGCTTGCAATCGGCGGCTCTTCGCCCGAATCTGCCGAATCATCGCAGGGGTTCGACGGCGATTCGCAAGAACCCGACGGGGTTGCGTTCGATTCCGGCGCGTTTCAGCGGGAACTCGATGACGATTCGCAAGAATCTAACGCGGATGCGCCCGAATCTGACCGTTTGGCGGTGGCACCCAACAAGATGGTGGCCAACTTGCCTTACGCCGTGGCGGCTACCGTGGTGTTGGAGTATCTGCAGCGGTTGGATTCGTTGGAAAGCGCGACGGTTATGGTTCAGAAAGAGGTGGCAGACCGCATGGCTGCCAAACCGGGCAGCAAGACCTACGGCGCCTATACGGTGAAGCTGGGCTTGGTGGCGCAACCGGCGGGGCGTTTTCCGGTGGCTCCGGGCAACTTCTTCCCGCCCCCGCGGGTGGAAAGCGCCGTTTTGCGCCTTAACCGCTGCGTGGCCTGCGATGAGAATGACCGCCCTTTGAGCCCCGAGCTGCTGGTCGCCACCTGCACCATGGCCGATGCCGCCTTCGCCACCCGGCGGAAAACCCTCGCGAACTCCTGCAAGACCTACTTCGCCAGCCAGCCCGAAGTGGCCGCTCGGCTGCCCCGCATGTTCGAAGAAGCAGCCATAGACCCCCGCCGCCGCGGCGAAACCCTCACCCAACCCGAGTTCATCCGCCTAGGCCAAGCTCTAGCCCAGCTGAGGCAATAGGGAATGCGGCGCGTGTCGGGAGACGTGTACTTCTGTGCCGGGGGTCGGGTACTTTGACACATTCAAAATGTGTCAAAGTACCCGACCCCCGGCACAGAAGTACACGTCTCCCGACACGGGCAGATTGTTGCGGGCTAGAGGCCTTCGGCTTCGAAGCGCTTGGCCAGGGCTTCCTGGTGGATGGCGCATTGCAGGGCGGTTTCCTTGGTGATGCGGCCTTCCTTCGCCAGGTCGAACAGGCTCTGGTCCATGGTGCGCATGCCCTCGGCGCCGCCGGTGGCTATCATGCTGTCTATCTGGTGCGTCTTCTCCTCGCGGATGAGGTTGCGGATGGCGGTGTTGGCCACCATGATCTCGAACGCAGGCACCACGCCGCCGTCCACCGTGGGTACCAGCTGTTGGCTGACCACGGCCTGCAGCACCATGGACAGCTGTATGCGGATCTGCCGCTGCTGGTTGGCGGGGAAGGCGTCGATTATGCGGTCGACCGTGCTGGCTGCACCGGTGGTGTGCAGGGTCGAGAAGATCAGCTGCGCCATCTCGGCTGCCGTGACCGCCGTGCCGATGGTGTCTTGGTCGCGCATCTCGCCCAACAGCACGATATCCGGCGATTCGCGCATGGCCGAACGCAGCGCCTCGCTGTACGATGCGATATCGGTGGGTACTTCGCGTTGGGTGACGATGCAGTTCTCGTGGCGATGGATGTACTCGATGGGGTCTTCCATGGTGATGATGTGCCCCGAGCGCTCGTGGTTCAGCTTATCGATGATGCAAGCCAGCGTTGTGGACTTGCCGGCGCCCGCCGGTCCCGTGACCAGCACCAGGCCCTTCTGAAAATCGGCCACGCGCATGACCTCGTCGGGGATGCCGTAGTCCACGGGGTTGGGCAGGGTGAAGGGGATCACGCGGATGACCGCGCCGAACGAGCCGCGCTGGCGGAAGACGTTCACGCGGAAGCGGCCGGTGCCGGGCAGCGCGAAGGAGAAATCGTCATCGTGGTTGCCGGACTCCAGGAACGGGCCCGTATCGCGGTGGGCCATGGCGTAGATGTCGCGCACCAGGGCTTCGGTATCAGCGGGGGTGAAGGACTGGTCGTTCAGGCGTACCTTGCGGCCGCCCTGCTGATAGGTCAGCGGCAGGCCCGCCACGATGAAGACATCGGATGCCTTGACGTCGATCATCTTCTGCAAAAGCTCTTCGAGGTTCATCGCTTCTCCTTACGCTTCCAACCGGTACTGTGCCCGGTTCCGACAACGATGCTGCTGTTTCTAACGCAATGCCGTTTCAATCCCAACCGTTTCCAACAAATCGGCGCCTCCCAGCCGGCCTATCCTGTCCAGAGGGTATCGCCGGAACCGTGCTCGTCCCACAGGGTTGTCGCCTTCCAGGCCAGTATCTCATAGGTGCCGTCGCCGTACAGCAGCAGCACTGCATCGAGGTTGCGGCCGCTTTCAGCGGTGAACTGGGCGTGGATGCCGCGGGTGGCATCGGCCAGGTCGACCGAAGGGGCATCGATGGTGCCGGCCAGGGCTACCGCCTCGGCGGGGTCGATCAGGGTGGCTGTTACGGTTATGGGGGCGGGAAGGGCGGCCGGGGTCGGGTCAGCCTCGGTGGTGTCGGCGGTGGCGCCGGGGCCGAAGGCCTGTTGGATTCCGGCGACATCCGCAGCGCCCGTTGCTGCCATCACGGCGGCATCGACGGCGGCCCCCAGGGCGTCCTCTTGGCGCGGGTCCCCGCCTTGGCGCAGCTGGGCCAGGCGGCTGTCCAGGGCGGCCACGAACTGCTGGGCCGCGGTTTCATTGGCATACAAGTCGGTGGTGGCTGCCTGCTGGCGCTGGGTAAGGGCCAGCTCGGCGCGGCCCGTGGTGAAGGCCAGCAGGGCCATGACCGCCAGGCACAGCGTTATGACCAGGGTGAACAGGCTGATGGGTCCCATGCGGACCGAGCCGTGGCTGCGAGCCATCACATCACCCCGCCTTCGTCAGGGGTCGCCTCTCCGGCGCTCCCATGCGGGGTATCGCCGACGTAGCGGGCGGTATGCAGCCGATACACTTCCCCGCGGCTGCTGTCAGCCGGGCCTTTCCCAGCCGTTGCGCTGTCGTTGGCGGCTCCATTCATCGTCGCTTCGTCTGCCGATGCGGCGTCGGAACCCTGGCTTTCGGCAGTCGCCGCATCCCCTCTGGCCGCCGCATCCGTGCGCCGCACGGTTATCTCGGCCTGGTACAGCGTGCCGCCCTCGGTTTCCTGGGGCGTGACGACGCAGGTTACCGCAAGGTCGCCTTGGGTCGTCTCCCCTTCGGCTCCTGCAGGATCGGCTGCGAACTGCTCGGCACGGTTCTGGGCCAGCAGCAGCGCCTGTTCCAACTGCTGGCTCTCGGCGGCCATCCGGTGCGATTCGCCGAACAGCCGCATGAACCCGGCCAGGCACACGGCCAGGAACACCAGCAGCAGCAGCGCCTCCACGATGAAGGCGATGCCGGGCCAAGCGGCTTTCTGCCGGGTGGGCCTGTGCTCTTCCGCCGCGCTGCCGAAGGCCATGGCTATGCACCTCCCCGGCTGCTGCGCAGGGCCACATCCACCGTGCCGCGATCGGTCGTGATGGTAAGGAGCCCCTGGTCGAAGCTGAATTCGAACAGCGAGGCATCGATGATGGGCGTAGCGGTCTGCGGGCTGTAGGGCGCATCCGCCAAGGTGTATTCGCTGACCAGGCGGCCGTCGTACAGATAGAAGCGGTTCTCGAAGGTGCCGCCGCTCAGGCGCTCGGTCAGCACCAGGGACGGCCCCTCGGGGCCCTCGCCGGCAGAGATGCCGTCGGCCGCATCGGCTGCCCGTACGTAGTTCGCCAGCAGGCTGGTGGCCAGGCGCTCGCTGTTGTCGCTGGCGCCCGTTTCGGCCAGCGCGCCGTAAACGCGGGTGCCGGTGGCAATGGCCAACAGCAGCGTAACCATGAACAGGGCGAACAGCAGTCCGGTGAACACGCGGCCGAAGTCGCGCGGCTGCCGGCCGCCCGTGCCCAGGCGGTTCGCCCGCAGCGCGCTGCTGCCCACGGCTTCCAAGAATTGTTGCTGCCGGGTGCTCATCGGGGGGTCACCACCACGGTGGGAAGGATGTTCCCGGCGAAGGCCTCGTAGCTCACGGCGTAGTCGGCGCGGTTGATCACCAGGCCGTAGTGGTCCTCGAGGTATTTCAGCGACGAGGGATACGAGCCCTCGATGGCACAGCATTGCATGGCGGTGTCCAGGATGGATTGCCGCACCGATGCGGCACCCTGCTCGCTGGTGTGGGAAGTGGCATTCAGGAACAGCAGCCACAGGCCCAGGGCGGCGGCAACCAACACAACCGCCGCGATTATGCGGTTGGTGCGCCTGCGCTTCAGTCCCTTTGCCGTCTGCTCGTGGTACATCGCGTGTCCGTTCCCGGTCTGCCGGTTTCTAACCGATCGATCCCATGACGCCCACAAGCGGCAGCATCACGGATATCAAGGTTGCCCCCACGGCCACTGTCAGGAATGCCGCCAAAGCCGGCTCGATGGCGTCGATCACGCGGTCGAGCCGCTCCATGGCGTCATCGAAGAACGAAGCGGCCAGCCGCTCCAGCACGGCGTCCAGGCTGCCGGAGCGCGTGCCAATGGTCAGCATGCGGGCATACACGGGCTCGAACACCCGGTATTCGGTGATCACCTGGGCCAGGCTGCGCGGGTTCGCCGCATCTATCATGCCGTGGTAAGCCTCCTGCACCTTGCCGCGCAGCACGGGATGCGTCACGGTTTCCAGCGCATCGCGCATGGCGTCGTCGGTGTTCACGCCCGAGGCCGTGCATATGGCCACGGCCGTGGTGAAGCGCGAAAGCGCCAGCTGGTACATGGCCGGGCGCGTCAGCGGGATCCTCTCGAACAGGCCCATCAGGGTGTTGCGGCCGTTCGGCGTGCGGCTCAGGCAGAAGCAGATCAGCGCCAGCACGGTGAACACCAGCACCACCACCAAGGCCACCCAGCCGATCACCATGGATGCATTCACTATATTGAAGGAGCCCGCGGTGAGGCTGCCGGCCAGGCTGCCGTATACCTCGCCGAACACGGGCAGGATGAATATCACCGTGAAGGCCAGGATCACGCTCATCACGCACAGCAGCGCCGCAGGGTAGGCCACGCTGCTGCGGATCTTCGCGAACAGGCGGTCCTCCTCGTCGTAGTACACGCCCAGGCTGCGCAGCACGGCTTCCAGGCGGCCGGTCTTCTCGCCCACGGCCACCATGTCCATGGCGTAGGCGGGGAAGCAGCCGGTGGCCACCATGGCCTGCGAAAGGCGGCTGCCCTTGATCAGCCGGCCGTAGATGTCCTGGCAAACGCGCTTGAACGGGGTGTCCTCCATGTTCTCGGCCATCATATGCACGGCTTCGTCGGTCTGAATCCCCGCCGACAGCATAAGCGCCACGCTTTCGCAGAAAGCGCTGAGTGCGCTGCTCTCCAGAGGTTTGGCCATGTCTTCGCTCCTTGCGCTTGTCGGTTCCTGGTCAGGTACCGGTTGGTTCCATGTCAGGTGTCGGTCGGTTCCCGGTGGGATGCCGGTCGGCACCATGTTATGTCGCCGTTAATCCATCCATTCTAGTACACATACCTGTCGGTATAGCTGGTGCCGTCGCCTATCGTGCTGGTGTTTCCCCCATCGGATGCCGCGAAAGTCAGGTCGATGCGCGTCCATTTGTCGGGGTCGACGGATATCTGGGCGCTCACCCAGCTGCCGTCGATGTAGATCATGTTCCACGCGTGATACACGTTGTCAGGCGACACGTAGCCGGTGATTATCTGGCAGGGAATGCCCAGGCTGCGGAACATGGCCGCCGCCAGCGATGCGTAGTCGAAGCAGATGCCCGTGGTGCTGGAAAGGGTGCTGTCGGGGTCGGGCACATAGCCGGTGCCGTCGGCCAGCTGCGATGCCTTCGCCTTGTCGTAGGTCACGTTGGTGGCGATCCATTCGTAGACGGCCCGCACCACGTCGCCCTCGTTCTGGGCGTTGGCGGCCAGCTCGCGGGCCTTCTGCACGCTGGGGCTGGAGTTGGTGAATTCGCAGAACAGCGTGGGGTTCAGGAAGGGGACGAACTGGTTCTCCAGCGTTACGGCGGCATCGGTTGTGGCTATGGCCGCGTAATTCGAACCCGAGGTATTCTGCATTACGCGGAAGGTGTAGGCGCCGTCGCCCATGTTGATGGGGCATATGATGGGCGTGCCGTCGCTGGGCAGGTCGTAGTTGTAGCTTACGTCGCCTTTGATCACCTGGAATTTCAGGCGGCTGCTGCTGGTGGCCGATGCGCCCACGAACCCTTTGGCGGTTTGCGAGGCGTCGATGAGCGCGCCGTTGCTACCGGTGGCGGCTGCCGCGTCGAAGGCGGCTACCGGCACCGAGGTCGGCTCGGTGTAGGCCGGCCCGCTGGTGGTCCCCTCGTCGGCGGCGCTGGTGCCGCCGCCTGCAGTGCCGCCCCCGCCCCCGCCGCAGCCGGCCAGCACCAGACACAGCGCTGCTGCCGCCAACAGAGCGGGGATGCCGAAGGGCCGGGTAAGGGCTGCCTTGCGACCGCCGCGCAGCCGGGGACCGGCCGGCGACTGCCCGCTGCGTGCGCGCCGACCCGCAGGCGAAAGGCAGACTAACGCCTTGGCAAAGGCGCCGGTCGAGTCGGTGGGTGCTGTGGTGCGGCGGTTGTGCAAGGGTCTCCTGTCTGCTGCGGGCTTCCGGCAGTGCGCGGTGCCGGTTAGGCGGGCTTCTTCTGGTCCACGAAGTAGATGCGGTACCACATGAGGAACATGTAGACGATCCAGATGCGGCGGGTGTTGTCGCGGGTGCCTGCGCGGTGCTCATCCAGCAGGGCCACCAGCTGGTCGGTGTTGAAGAACCGGGCGGCCTCGGCCGATTCGAACTCCTGTTTCACCAGGTCGTAATAGCGATCTTCCTTCAACCAGGCGGCCACCGGCACAGGGAAGCCCAGCTTCTCCTTCTGCGCCCACTCCGGGGGGATGGCCCGTTCGGCTGCCTGGCGCAGGGCGATCTTGGTTTGATTCGGGTCGACTTTCTGCGAGGTGGGGATGGTCGCCGATAGCTCGAACACCGCCTTGTCCAAGAAGGGCACGCGGGATTCCAGTGAGTGCGCCATGGACATCTTGTCGGTTTTCAGCAAGATATCGCCCACCAGCCAGAACCACAAATCGACGTACTGCATGCGCGTGGTCTCATCCAGCTGCGCCACCTCGGCGTAGATGGGGGCCGTGAGCCGTTGAGGCTTGGGCAGATGCGACAGCGGATGCTGTTGGCTATGGGATGCGGTCGCCTTTGCCGCGCGTTTGGCGGTGGCGGTGGCGGTGTTGGAGGCAGGTTGGCTTGCTGCGGCGGATGTGCGGCTTGCAGGCGCGGTTGCGCCGGAGCCCTGTTGGCTGCGGGATGCAATGGTGTCGGATGCCGGTTGGGTTGCTGTTCCATGGGGAGTCAGGCCGATGGTCTCGGCAGCACCGCCGGGGGTGGCAGTGGTTTTCAGGCGCTCCCGCAGGTCGGGGGCCAGGATGCGCTCGCGCTCTTCGGGCGAGAATGCCACGCCGTTGGCATTGGTGTAGTACCAATCCTCGGCTGTCTCCGAGGCGCGTTCCAGGTAATTCGCCCCGCGTATGCCCAGTTTGCGCAGCACTTTCGATCCGGCGGCCAGCACCCCCTTCGGAGCCCAGCCCAGCTTCGCGTTCGAGAACGGCGCCTGATATATGCGGTAGCCGCCGAAGAACTCGTCGGCCCCTTCGCCGGAAAGCACGGCCTTAACCTGCTGGGCCGCAAGCTGGTCCACGAAATACAGGGCCACCGCCGAAGGGTCGGCCGAAGGCTCGTCCATGTGCCATTGCACTCGGGGCAGCGATTCCCAGTACTCGGCTTCGGTGATGTGCTTGGAGGTGTTGGATATATTCAACAGGTCGGCGAGCTCCGATGCCCAGGAAACCTCGTCCTTCTCGCCGGAATATTCCGAGAAGCCCACGGTGAACGTCTTGATGGCCGGGTTCTCCTGCGCCAGGCAGGCGGCCATGTAGCTGGAGTCGATGCCGCTGGACAGGAACGACCCCACCTCCACGTCGG
>CANOBU010000048.1 GCA_947564425.1 uncultured Eggerthellaceae bacterium | reverse complement strand
CCCGCCCCGCCAGCCCCGTCATGCCTCTTGCCGTACCGGCCGAGGACAAGATTCCATACGATATAATACCCAGGTGTGGAATAACACCGGCTGCAGCAATGGGAAGGAGGGCAGCGTGGGAAACGTCCTGCGGGGCTTGGCCCGGGACCTCAAGCGCATCGCCAAGGCACCGGCCACCTGGGCCGTGCTGCTGTTCCTCATCGTGCTGCCCTCGCTGTACGCATGGCTCAACATATATGCATTCTGGGATCCCTACGGCCAGACGGGCAACCTGCGGGTATGCGTGGTGAACCAGGACGAGGGAACCGATGACGGCCCGCTGGGCACCCTGGATTTGGGCGGCCAGGTAGTGGAGGCCCTGAAGGGCAACGACCAGCTGGGCTGGGCGTTCACCGATTACGACGAGGCCATGGACGAGCTGGCAAGCGGCCGGGCCTACGGTGTCTTCGTGATCCCCGCGGATTTCAGCGCGAAGGTGGCCACCATCGTCACCGGCGATTTCCAGCAACCGCAGCTGGAATACTATGTGAACGAGAAAGAGGGGCCCATCTCCCCCAAGATAACCGACACCGGTGCCGACGAGCTGGATGCCACCATCAACGATACCTTCTTCAGCACGGTGAGCGCCAGCATCGTGCAGACCATCGCGGAGAAGCGGGATGAGGGCATCCGCCAGGTGGAGGAAAGCGGCACCTCGGCGGCGGCCGAGCTGTCGCAGGCTGCAGCCGAGGTAGAGCGCGTGCGCGGGGTCATCGCCGGCCTGCAGGGGGAATCCGACGGCCTGCGCCGGACGATCGGGGATGACAGGGGGCAGCTGACCCGTGCGCAGGAGTCGCTGGGCGATGCATCGGGATACCTGGAAGACACCTCCCATGCCGCCAGCGCGACCAACGGGACCCTTACCTTGGTATGGATCGATACCCTGAGGGCCTTCGATGACTTCGCCCCCGCCGTAACGAAGACGGAAGCGCGCATGAACGCCAGCCTGGGGGCAATGCAGCAGGCCGTGAGCCGGGCCCGGAGCCTCGTCCAGGCAATCCCCGTGCAGGACCCGGAATGGCAGAAGCTCGCCGACTCCCTCGCCGCCCTCGCCGACTCGTCGGATCGGCTGGGATCGGGCGCCCATGATGCGATCGGGCGGGCGCTCGACCGCATCGATGCCTATCGGCGGGGGCTCTCGGAAGACACCGTGCCGGTGCTCAGCCGGGGCCTGGGGACCCTCTCGGACGCCGCCGGGCAGCTGGGAGCGGCGGCATCCAACCAGAGCCTGCTGATCGGCGAGCTATCCCTGCAGCTGGAGCAGCTGGACGCCCTGCTGGAGCTCAATGGGGGCTCCCTGGCCCAGGCCGATAGCCTGCTGGAGGGGCTCCAGGACGACTTGGAACTGGCGGCTGCCGACTTGGCGGCCCTGGAATCGGCCGATACCCTGCGGGAGCTCTTCGGAGACGAGGGCCCCACGCCCGAAGAGGTGGCGGCATTCATGGAATCGCCCACCCGCATCGAAACCGAGGTGCTGTACCCGGTGGAGTCCTTCGGATCCGCCATGGCCCCGCTGTTCATAAACCTCACCCTTTGGATCGGCGTGTTCATGCTGATGGTGATAATGCGGTTGGAGGTGGACAGCGAGGGCATGTCCCGCTTCACCATAGCCCAACGCTACCTCAGCCGGTTCCTGCTGCTGGCCATACCCGCCACCCTGCAGGCGGCGGTGTGCTGCGCGGGCTGCCTGCTGCTGGGGGTGCAGGTCCACAGCACTCCCCTGTTCTTCCTCTCGGCCATCGTGGCTGCCCTGGCCTACCTGGCCATCCAGTACTCGCTGTCGGTCACGCTGCAGCATGTGGGGAAGGCCCTGTGCATCATCCTGATATTCGTGCAGATACCCGGCGGCACGGGCCTCTACCCCATCGAGCTGACGCCGGGGTTCTTCCAGGCCATCTACCCGTGGTTCCCCTTCACGTATTCCATCGGGGCCCTCCGCGAGACCATCGGCGGATTCTACGATGGCCTATGGCTGCACGATATGGCCCTGCTGGGCGTGTTCTTCGCCGTCTTCATGGTGCTGGGCCTGGCGGTGCGGCCGCTGCTGACGAACCTGAACCGCATGGTGGCGGCGCAGGTGCGGCAGAGCGCCATGCTGAACGGCGAGGCCGTGGAGCTGCCCGCCCGCCGCTACCGCACCTCGCAGATAATCCGCTCCCTGGCCGACCACGAGGGGTTCCGCACCCAGGTGGAGCGCCGGGCGGCCCGGTTCATCGCATGGTACCCCCGCATGAGGCGCGGGGCGCTGGCGGTGGTGCTGGCCGGCGTGGTTCTGACCACTGCCATCCTGGGGCTGCTGCATGCCGAGAAGGTGGCCATGCTGACGGCATGGCTGCTGTGGTTCATCGCGGCGGCCGCCTTCTACACGGGCGCCGAATACCTGCGCGACTACCTGAACCACCTGGCATCGCTGGACGACCTCGACATGGGCGAGGTGCGGGCGCTGCTGAGCCGCAAGGACGGTTATGCGCCGCTGCAGCCCGTCCGCGACATCCTGGGAAGGGCGGCGCCGCACGGCCCCCGCGGCAAAGGGGGCGGCGATGCGTGAGATGCTGGGCATATTCAGGGACGACCTGCGCCGCATGGGCAGCAACACCATCACGCTGCTGGTGGTCATAGGGCTGGTGGTGATCCCCTCGCTGTTCTCGTGGTACAACCTGCTGGCCTGCTGGGATGTGTTCGAGAACACCGGGCACCTGAAGGTGGCGGTGGCCAACGACGACGAGGGCTACCAGAGCGACCTCGTGCCCCTGAAGGTGCAGATGGGCGACCAGGTGGTATCGGCCCTGCGCGCGAACGACCAGATGGATTGGGTGTTCTGCGATTCGGCCGAGGCCATCGACGGGGCCCGCTCGGGCCGCTATTATGCGGCGGTGGTGATACCCGCGAGCTTCAGCCGCGACATGATGTCGGTGTTCTCGGCCTCGGCCGAGCAGGCGCCGCTGATGTACTACACCAACGAGAAGGTGAACGCCATCGCCCCCAAGATGACCGATATCGGGGCCGGCACCATCTCGGCCCAGGTGAACACCGTTTTCGAGCAGACGCTCTCGGAGATAGCCCTGAACGTCGCCTCATCGCTGATCGACTACACCGACCGTGCCGATGCCGACGGGCGCCTGGGAGCCCTGACCCGGCACATCTCGGAAGCCGGCGACCAGCTGCAGCAGGGTGCCCAGGTCCTGGGCGCCTACCGGGAGGTGCTGGGGACCGCCGAGGCCCTGGTGGCCGATGGGACCGCCCTGCTGGATCAGGTGCAGCAGCAGGCATCCCAAGCCGAAAGCTCCTACGACCGCGCCCGCCAGACCGCCGAGGAAGCACTGGATGCCTGCGCAGAGGCCAGTCGGAAGCTGGGCAGCGCCCTGACCGATGCAGGCGAGGATGCCCAGGCAACCCGCAAGGCCCTCGATGATGTCTACGACGATGGGCACGAGGTGGCCCAGAGCACCGTAGGGGTGCTCGACTCGCTAGCGAAGGTGCTGGACGGCAACGGATTGCCGGATGCCGCAGCAGAGGTCCGGGCTGCCCGCGACCGGGTGCAGGACGCCGACAGCGAGATGGCGGCCGAGCGGGCCGGCGCACTGGGCGACCTCGATGCGGCCGCCGGCGACCTCGCCGCCGCCGGAAGCGATTACCGGACCGAAGTGGAACCCCAGATGCAGGCCCTCATGGATGCCATGGCCGATGCCCGCGATGCCGTAGGGCGCACGGCTGATGCCCTGGCTCCGGTGGCCGCCAGCCTGAGCGGGGCCGGCGACGGGCTGCGCGCCAAGCTGCAGGACGGTGCCGGGACCCTGGGCGATGCCGCCGGCAAGCTGGATGCATCCGGCAGGGAGCTTAACGACCTGGCCGAGCGCATGGCCGCTGCCCTGGCCTCGGGCGACCGGGACCAGCTGCGCAGCATCATCGGATCGGACCCCCGCAGATTCGCCGAATCCATTGCCGCCCCCATCGCCCTGGAGCGCATAGCCGTATACCCGGTGAGCAATTTCGGGTCGGCCATGGCGCCCCTGTACACCACCCTGGCCCTGTGGATCGGCGCGTTGCTCATCATGGTCGCGCTGAGGCCCCAACCCTGCCCCGAGGCCCTTGGGCGGTCGGGCAACCCCGGGCTGCGGCAGGTGTTCTTCGGCCGGTTCCTCACCGTGGGCCTCATATCGCTTCTGCAGAGCACGGTGCTGGCCTTGGGCAACCTGCTCTTCATCGGCGTGCAGGCCCAGCACCCCTGGCTGTACCTGGTGTGCTTCTGGGTGGCGGGCCTGGTATTCGCCTTCATCATATACACGCTGGTGGCGCTCTTCGCCAACCTGGGGAAGGCCCTGGGGGTTATCCTGCTGGTGGTGCAGATATCCGGCGGCGGAGGGAGCTATCCTCTGGCCCTGCTGCCCCAGCCGGTGCAGGAGGTATCGCCCTTCCTGCCCATCACCCATGCCGTGGAGGCCATGCGGGCGGCCATGTTCGGGGTGTACGCCAACGATTTCTGGACGAGCATCGGCGCCCTGCTGTTGTTCACCCTTCCCCTGCTGCTGCTCGTGCTGACGCTCATCGGCCCCTTCAGGAAGTTCGTCCCCCGCTTCGTGGAGCGCATAGAGGCCTCGAAGGTGATGTAGCTAGGTCCAAAACTCAAAAGCCTCGATGATGCTTTGATACGCCCAATCGTACACGCTGGCGTACCAACCGGTCTCGGGCACCAGGCACAGCAGCACCATATAGGCAACCGATACGGCACCCAGCAGGGCGAGTACCTGGCGAAACACGCGCTCGTAGGCGCTTTGCGGCTTCAGGTTCTCGTTCACGATGAAGGCCAGCAGCACGGCGGCAGCCAGGAACATGAAGCTGAAATCGGCATAGTAGCGCTGCAGTATACCGGCCAGCTCGGCATCGAAGAGCGCCACGAACACGCCGCTGACCAGCAGCACCACGATCACGCCCGCCACGGTGCGGGTGGAACGGGCGGCGATGCGCAGCCGCAGGATGGGCCGGGCGAAGAAGATGATCCACAGCACGGGCAGGCAGGCCAGGATGCCCCCGAAGGTGACCTCGCGCACCGTCTCGCCCATATAGGTGGTGGCGAAGGGGGCCGGCAGCAGGTACGGGAAGGTGCCGTCCATGGTGGGGGGCTGCAGGAAATAGGCGAACAGGGCCGGCGCGATACGCCCGAGGGAGAGCCCCCGCTTGGGCATATCGTGCACCGTAAGGTTGTAGTTCGCCCCGAAATCGGTGAAGGACCCGAAGCGGGCGTAGTTGTAGCCCATCAAGCCGGCTGCCACCACGGCATAGGGGGCCAGCAGGCAGGCGAACTGCCGCGCCCCGGCCTTCGTCAGCAGATGCCGCTGGGTTATGAACTTCCGCCAGAACAAGGGGAAGGCGATAAGCGACAGGAAGATCATCTGGGGGCGGCATCCCACCACCAGGGCCATGCAGAGCGATCCTGCCAGATACCACCCTTCGGGCCGCTGGGAGGAACGTCCCCGCACCCACAGGTACAGCCCCCACACCGAGAACGCCAGCCCGCACATGACCGGCAGCGAATAGAACGTGGGGAACTTCACCAGATACAGCATGCCCGAACACGCCACGAGCGGTATCTGCAGCAGCAGGAACACCCCCAGGCTCACCCGCTTGAAATGGTAGCGGGCAAAGCGGTCCAGCAGGGCGGTGCAGCCCAGGATGAAGGCGATCATGGCCAGCATCACGCCCAGGGCCGTGGGGAAATCGGCGCCGGTCAGCAGATAGAACGGCAGGTAGAACAGCAGGGCGGGCACCACGCCGAAGTAGACATAGTAGCGCCCATCGTAATAGGCGGTATCGAAGAGATAGGACTCCCCGGTGGTCTTCTCGAGCTCGTCGCGGGCACCCTTGTCGTAGGGGTCGTCCATCTGCTGCAGCCACTGCGGCGGCTCCTCGTCGAGGTACAGGTGCCCCTCGGCCATGGATCGGGCCAGCATGGCGTACTGTTGGGCGTTGTCGCCCCCGGCATCGTATACGTTGGCTATGCTCTGCTGGTCCCACTCGCCGTAGTTGTAGTTCTTGGTGGCCACCCCCACCAGGTTCGATCCGAACAGCAGGAACGACGACACGATGTAGACCTCGGCGATCACCACGGCTATGATGGCCCGCTTCGTGAACACCGGCGCCTGCACCATGCCGATGCGGTAGATGCGCGATTTCGGCCGGAACAGCCACACCAGAAGCAGGATGCCGAACACGGCCGAGAACCTCAGCCCGTTGAACGAGAACGGCTCCGGGGCGTTCACCGAGAGCCCCGCCACCTTCACGGGATAGGAGACATCCTCGCTGACGAGGTCGATGGAGAGGTTCCCCACCTTGCCCGACGGGCTCAGGTGTATGTACTCGCTTTCCCACGAGGCGGTGGACACGGCCACCACCGGGACCCCTACGGTGTACTCGGTGGTGTTGAAGTAGGTCTGATGGGCCTCGTCGGTGAAGTTTATCTGGAAGTCCAGCAGCTGGGCCGGCTGCCAGTCCACGAAGTCGAAGTGGAGGTTGTGCACCTCCATATCGAGGTCGGTGAATTCGATGGAATGATGGAACTCCGTCAGGCGGTAGTATCCCTGGGAATCCTCGGTGAGCTCCATGCGGTCGCTCAGGTCGACCTCCTCGTAACCCAAGGTGCGGAAGAAGTTGATGTTGAAGAGGAACACCTCGAGCAGCAACGCGATCAGGGCGATGGCGGCGGCTCCCCGCAGCAGGTGCATCAGCGCCCCATCCTGGGCGCGGGCCACGCTGCGCAGCTGCCGTGCTATGTCCTTCAGTATTTGCATCCCGCGCCATTATAAACGACAGGAGGGCCGCCTGCGGGAACAGGCGGCCCTCCGAAGATGCTGCGTTGGCGGCAGGGTTAAAGCCCCAGGGCCTCCTTCACATCGGCATAGACCACATCGGGATCGCGGTCGCCATCGATGCTGACCAGCAGCTCGCTGCCGCGGTAGTAATCCACCAGGGGCGCCGTGGACGTCTCGTAGACCTCCAGGCGGTTGCGCACCGTGGCCTCGTTATCGTCATCGCGCTGATACATCTCGCCACCGCACTTGGGGCACACGGCATCGGCCGAGGAGCCGATGTAGCCGCACTCGCGGCACATGCGCCGGGAGCACAGGCGGGCGACGATGACCTCCGGGTCGACGTCGATCAGCAGGGCGGCATCCAGCGGGCGCTCCAGCTTGCCCAGCTCGGCATCGAGGGCCACGGCCTGGGCCGAGGTGCGCGGGAAGCCGTCCAGGATGAACCCGCCGTCGGTGTCCGGATCCTGCAGGCGGTCGATGACCAGCCCGATGATCACATCGTCGGGCACCAGCTCGCCGGCATCCATGTAGGACTTGGCCTTCTTGCCCAGCGGCGTGCCAGCGGCCACGGCGGCCCGCAGCATATCGCCGGTGGAGATATGCGGGGTGTGGAATTCTTCGACGAGCTTGGCGGCCTGCGTGCCCTTACCGGCACCGGGTGCGCCCAGAAGTACGATGTTCATGATGGAGGTTCCTTTCATTGGATTGAAAACCTTGCCGCTATTGTAACCAAAGGGCGCCCCCGGCGCACCAATTGAACACGACCCACAGAAAAGCGGTCGTTCAGGCCCGGGGCCCGGTCAGCCCAGCCCCGGGAAGCCCCGCTGGGCCAAGGCCCCGTACAGGGCGATGGCCACGGCATTGGACAGGTTCAGGCTGCGCTGTCCCGGCGCCATGGGTATGCGCAGGCAGCGGTCGGCGAAGCGGCCGATGAGCGCAGGGTCCAGCCCGGCACTCTCGCGGCCGAACAGCAGGAAGGCGTCGCCGCCATAGGCGGCTTCCGTATAGGGGTACCGCGCCCGGCCCGTGAACAGATGCAGCTCGGCATCGCCATGGGCCTCCAGGAAGGCCCCGATGCAGGGCCACTGCACCACCTCTACACTGTCCCAGTAATCGCAGCCGGCCCGGGCCAGGTTGCGCTGGGTCAGGCGGAAGCCCAAGGGCTCCACCAGATGCAGCACCGAACCGGTGCAGGCGCAGGTGCGGGCGATGTTGCCCGTGTTCTGGGGGATCTCCGGCTCTACCAGCACCACGTTCATGGCGGCTACTCCCCCGCACCGGCAGCCTGGCGCGCCAGCTCGGCTTCCAGCTCCTCGTTCAGCGCCAGCCATTCCTCCTCGGCCCGGGCCAGGCGCTGCTTCAGCTCGCCATGCTCGGCTATCACGTCGCTTGTTCCCTCTTCGCGGGTGTAGAAGCCGGGGTCGGCCAGAAGCTCCAGCACCTCGTCCATGCGCGCCTGGTCCCGTTCCATCTGCTGTTCCAGCTGCGCTATGCGCTTCTTATGGTTCTTCAGGGCCGCATAGGCGCGGTTGCGGGCCTCGGCTTCGCGGCGCTTCTGCTCCTTGGTCTTGGGAGCCGACCCCTTCTCGGCCGTCAGGGGAGCAGGCGCGGGCTTCGCGCCGCCGCGATGGCGGTTCACGGTCACCTGGGTGGCGGTGCCGCCCGCAGAGTCGCCCTTGCCGGCCTTCTTCCCTCCCCCGCTGCTTTGGACCCCGGGATGGTTATGGGCCAGCGTGCCGGACTTCCCGCCGCCGCGGGCCTGGGACTCATCCACCGAGGAGCGGTCCTCGTCGGCCTGGCCCGTCTTGTACAGATAGTAATCGTAGTCGCCGGCGTAGTCAGTCAGCTTGCCCGGCGTGACCTCCACGATGCGGTTGGCCACGCTGCGGATGAGGTGCCGGTCGTGGGTGATCAGCAGGATGGTGCCGTCGAACTGCCGCAGAGCCTGCTCCAGCACATCGGCGCTTGAGATGTCCAGGTGGTTGGTAGGCTCGTCCAGGCACAGCAGCGGCGTGGGCGCCACCAGCATCTTCGCCAGGGCAAGGCGGCTCTTCTCGCCGCCCGACAGCACGCTCACCCGTTTCTCCACGTCATCGCCGTGGAACAGGAACGCCCCCAGCAGCGAGCGCACCTGCGAGATGGTCCAGCCCGGCGCGACGCGGTCGAGCTCCTCGAACACGGTGTTGCCGGAGCTCAGCTCCTCCAGCTGATGCTGGGCATAGTAGGTCAGCGACACGTTCTGGCCGTATTCCACGGTGCCCGCATCGGGGGCCAGCACCTGGGCCACCATCTTCAGCAGCGTCGACTTTCCGGCGCCGTTGGGCCCCACCAGGGCCACCTTGTCGCCGCGGTACAGGTGAAAATCCTGGCCGCCGTACACCTCGTTGTCGCCGTAGCGCTTCACCAGCCCCCGGGCCCGCACCACCTCGTCGCCGGTGCGGGGCGGTTGGGTGAAGTTGAAGTGCACCGTCTTCTTCTCCTCGGGGATCACCACCAGGTTCTCGCGCAGGCGCTCCAGCTTCTTCTCGCGGTCCTGGGCCTGGCGGGCCTTGGTGGCCTTGTAGCGGAACCTCTCGACGAAGGCCTCCAGGCGGGCTATCTCCTCCAGCTGCTGTCTCTGTTCGGCCAGCAGCTGCTCGCGGCGCAGGCTGCGGGCCTCCAGGTAAGCGGAGTAATTGCCCTTGTAAAGCACCACCTTGCCGTTGTCTATCTCGGCCACGCGGTCCACCATGTTATCCATGAAGGCGCGGTCGTGGCTCACCACGATGACGGTGCCCTCGTAGGCGCGCAGGAAGCTCTCGAGCCAGCGCACGCTCTCCAGGTCCAGGTGGTTGGTGGGCTCGTCCAGAAGCAGCACCTCGGGGTTGCGCACCAGCAGCTTCGCCAGGGCCAGGCGCATCTGCCAGCCCCCGGAGAACTCCGTGGTGCGCCGCTGCATATCCTCTTCCTTGAAGCCCAGGCCGAACAGCACGCTGCGCACCTTCGGCTCGATGGTGTAGCCCCCCAGCCGCTCGTAGGTATCGCGAGCCTGGCCGGCGGCGGCCAGCTGGGCCTCGGTGGGGTTCGCCCCCAGCTCGCCTTCCAGCTTGCGCAGCCGCTGCTCGGCGGCCAGCACCTCGGTCTGGGACGACAGCACCTCCTCGAAGATGGGGTTGTCGCCCATCTCGATGGCCTCTTGCTCCAGGTACCCGATGCGGGCGTCCTTGGCCAGCACCACGCGGCCGGAATCGGCATCGTCCTGGCCCGATATGATGCGCAGCAGCGTGGTCTTGCCGGCGCCGTTGGGGCCTACCAGCGCCAGATGGTCGCCCTCCTCCAGGCGCAGGTTCACGCCGCTGAACAGCGTGCGGCCGCCGTAGCCCTTCTCGATCTGCTCCAGTTGAAGTATCAATGCGGTCCCCCTGCTGCGGTTCGCTTACGTTTCATCACATTCTATATACAGTTCGGTTCGGAAGCCACCGCCGGTCCGCCGAAGCGCCCGGGCTGGGCTACCATCGAACCAGAGCCGCGGGAATCGGCGGCGGCCGGCGGCACAGCCGTCGGAAATCGGCAGATAAGGAGGCCGGGAAATGGCAGCGAACAGGGAGCTTCTGGATAAGATCATCGCCATGCAGGATAAGGTATTCAAGGCCATGGAGCCGCTGGAGGCCGCCGGCGACGTGCCGAGCGACCTGCGGAAGGCCGCAGAGAAAGCGAAACGCTGGGAGGAAGCGGTGGAAGGGGAGCTCGGCGACGACAAGTCGTTCCGCGAGTGGCCCCCCAAGCAGCTGGCCCATGAGCTGAGGAAGCACATCGGCATCTTCGGCAACCACGAGCATACCCAGCTGGTGCAGGAATACGAGGAGCTGGTGGGAAAGCTCCCCTACGACCACGACCGCGAGCACGTGTAGGCGGCATTCCTCCGGGGAACCGGCACCCCCTATGGGAGGACGCCCCGGATACCTGTGAAAAGCGGGCCCCGGCTTATGCCGAGGCCCGCTGCATGTCTGGCTCCCCGGGTAGGATTCGAACCTACAACCCTTCGGTTAACAGCCGAATG
>CANOBU010000047.1 GCA_947564425.1 uncultured Eggerthellaceae bacterium | reverse complement strand
ACGACCTCCGGGTTATGAGCCCGGCGAGCTACCAGACTGCTCCACCCCGCACTATGTATGGCCGCCGATTGCTCGCCTCTCGACTCCTTCGGCAGCGAAGATACATTGTAGACCCGTTACCAACCAGCCGCAACAAGCAACACTTCGCCTCCACATATCGCCATCGCAGAAAATTCGCGAGGTCGAGGTAACTGCAACCCTATCGCAATACTCACCAAATTAGCCGCAGCCGCATGCGCACTCAGCTTGCGAGCTGCTGCAGCAGCGCCTTGCACCCGCGCATCACATCCCGGTAGGTCGCCTCGAAATCGCGGGTATACCAGGGGTCTGCCACATCGCCCTGCTCGCCGGCGTAGCTCAGCAGCTTGCGCACCTTCCCCATGGCCTCGGGTCCCAGGATGCGCTTCAGGTGTCGCATGTTCTCGTCATCCATGCATACGATGGCATCCCACCGGGCATCCTCGCCGGGTTGGATACGCCGGGCACGGTGCGGCACCACAGGCACGCCATGGGCTTTAAGAGCATCCCGCGCCGGCGGATAGATGGGCATGCCCAGCTCTTCCTCGGTGGTAGCTGCAGAATCGACCGTGAAGCGCCCAGCCACGCCCGCCTTGTCCACCATCTGCTGGAACACGCATTGCGCCATGGTGGAACGGCAGATGTTGCCGTGGCACACGAACAGAACGCGCACGTTCTCGCCGCTCATCGCATCCCCCTATAACCCGAACTCATCGTGCAGATACGCCTCGTACTGCTCGGGCGATTCCACATCCACCGAAGTGCGCGTATCCCCGGCCGTCACGATGTAGTGCCGCGCCGAGAGCGTCTTGCGCCCCTCGGGTGCATCGACGCTGATCATGGGCCCTTGAACGAAACGCGATTGCGCATCGGTGCAGTACCAATGGCAGCGTTCCAGATAGTCGTTCGTCTGGTAGCAGAGGGGGCTGAAGGTGAATACCTCGCTCCATTCGCCATCACCCTGGAGGCCGGGCTGTATCCACAGGCGCATATAGCCGTCGCCCGCATCGGGTTGCTCGAGCAATCGGTAGCGGTTGCACCCATCGTCCTGCACCGGGCCCGCCGTCAGCTGCAGCGGTTGCAAGAAGTTCACAGCGAAACCCACATCCGTCAGAAGCGGATGGGCCTCCTCCGGTATATCGACCTGCAGGAATATATGGTCGAAGTCGTCGCCGTACTTCGGGTGCCGCGCAGCCCGCAGCCGCACCCGGTAGCCCAAGCCCTGCAGCACTGCTGCATACAGCAGGTTCTGCTCGTAGCAGATACCGCCGCGCAGGCGGGTCACGATTTTGCGGAACAGGCCGTCGAGGGACAGGTCGAGCGGCACCTTGCCCGCGGCGATATCCAAGCATTCGAAGGGAACCGTCCGCAGATGCGCCCGCTGGATCATCGCCAAGGTGGCAGCATCGGCAGCCGGCAAGCTGCCCCGCCGCACATCCGCTGCCATATCCTCCAACCCGATACGCTCCAGGTATGCCGCCAGCCGGCTCCCATCCAGCACGTAATCCCCCAAAGGCGCCAACCCATCCATGGCAATCCCATCCTTCCGCAGACACCCCGCTCTCCGCAGGGCTTTGCGAAAGGATACCATGGCAAGCCCTCATGAACCGTTGCGTTATAGGCACCACTGCTGTGTAAGATGTAACGAAGCACGCTCGCGCCCTGCCATCTGCCAGGCTCGGATGGGCGGGATGGGGCCGGGGCACCCACAAAGCGAGTTCCGCAGCCGAAGGCGAGGACTGTTTGAGCGACTGGGCGCCCCGGCCCCATCCCGCCCATCCGAGCCTGGCAGATGACCCGTTTTACACCATCCTATATAAACCCTAGGCTATCTCGGGCGGGGCTGCCGGGCTATCGAAGGCGCCGGCGCAGTGGGGGCAGCGAGTGGCCCCCTCCTTCACCTCTTCCAGGCAGAAGGGGCACACGATGGTTACCGGCGCCTCGTCCTGGGCACCCCGCATCTTCTTACCCGCGTCCCGCAGCTTATTCACGCCCTTCACCATGAAGAACACTATCAACGCGATGATCAGGAAGTTGATGCAGGCCGAGATGAACGCCCCGAAATCGATGTCGGTGCCCGGCACCACCAGACCGCCCACATCCGTCCCATTCCCCCCGGTGATGAACGTGATGAGCGGATTGATGATATTGGTTGTGAGCGCCGTCACGATGGCCATGAATGCGCCGCCGATGATGATGCCCACGGCCATATCCATAACGTCGCCCCGCTCGATGAACTCCCGGAACTCCGCGACCAACCCCTTTTTCTTCTCCCCCGCCATAATGGTTACCTCCTGAAAACACATCGGCAGAAAACCTCATTGAACCTGGCACAGATTCTATCCTTGCTTATAATTGGGGCATTACGGACGGGCGATTTAGGAGCCAAGCGTTACATGCCTGTAGGAATCAGTTTACTTTTGGTTTTGCTCTTTCTGCTGATGAACGCCTTCTTCGTCATCGCGGAATTCGCCATGGTGCGCGTGCGCCCCTCACAGATCGAGATGGCCTTGGCCGAGGGGAAGGCGGGGGCGAAGGCCGCCGAGCGCATCACCAGCAATGTCAACGCCTACCTCTCGGCCTGCCAGCTGGGCATAACCCTGGCCTCCCTGGCTCTGGGCTGGCTGGGCGAACCGGCCTTCTCGGCCCTGATCCGCCCCGTTCTGGGTCCTTTGGGGATACCCGAGGCCGCCATCGAGGCCATCGCCATCGCCATCGGGTTCATACTCATGACCACCCTGCATGTGGTAGTGGGCGAGCTCATCCCCAAATCCTTCGCCATCTTCGCCACGGAAAGCTGGGCCCTGCGCACGGCCACGCCCCTGGTGTGGTTCTATCGCATCACCTTCCCCATCATGTGGCTGTTCAACACCATCACCAACGGCGTGGTGCGCCTTTCGGGCCACGACCCCGGCAACGAGCACGAGGTGTATACCGACGAGGAGATCAAGATCCTCATCGACGAGAGCACCGAAAGCGGGCTCATCGACCCCATGCAGAACCAATACGTCGACAACATCCTGGATATCACCGACAAAGATGCCGAGGCCATCATGACGCCCCGCACCGATATGGTGTGTCTGGACCTCGACGAGCCCTTGGAGGAGAACCTGCAGCATGTGCGCAACTACAAGTACACGCGCTATCCGGTGTGCCGCGGCAACAAGGACCGCATCGTGGGCTTCCTGCATGTGAAGGACATCTACACCACCCCCGATGCGAAAACCCTGGAGGACCTGCCCATCAGGCCCATCGAGGCGGTGCCCGAGGGAATATCCCTGAACAAGCTGATCACCCTGTTCCAGCGCGAGCATCAGAAGATCGCCATCGTGGTGGACGAGCACGGCGGTACCTCGGGCCTGGTCACCATGAGCGATGTCATGGAGCAGATCGTGGGCAAGGTGGCCGATGAATACGACCACGGCATGGACGAGTCGGTGGTGGAGATCGACCCCGGCGACTACCTGGTGGACGGCTCGCTTCCCATCGACGAGGTGGTGGAGCTCATCGGCTTCGCCCCTGCGGAGGCCGACGAATGCGAGACAGCCGGCGGCCTGGTGCTGGCCCTGCTGGACCGCATCCCCGAGAAGGGCGATTCCATCACGGTGGTCGACGAGGATGCCGGCGACAATCCGAAGAGCGCCGAGTTCACCGTGGAGGAGATGGACAACCTGCGCGTAGACAAGATACGCATCCGCCTGGAGGCGAAACCCTCAGGCGACGATGCCGGGGAGGTCTAGGCCGACGCCACCTTCACGCCGCTGAAGGCCTCGGCGTTGCGCCACAGCACCTTTTCGAGTTCATCGTCGGAAAGACCGCAGGCCAGCATCTCGTTCAGCTCGAAGGCCGGGTCCCACATGGGATAATCGCTGCCGAACATCACGCGGTCGGCACCCCACAGGCGGATCAGCTCGCGCATATGGCGCCTTCCCACCCAGGTGAACGAGCTGGAGGCATCCACGAACAGCCGCTCGCGGCCCAGCAGGTCCTCGTGTAGGATATCGAACCCCACGTCGTAGATGGACCATCCGCCCAGATGGGCCGCATCCACCACCAGGTCGGGGAAGGCGTTCAGGATGTTCACCAGCCGCCGGGGATGGGAGTAATCGTAGCGGTAGTCGCCCGTGTGCATGACCAGCGGCACCCGGCCGGCGATAATCTCGTAGAACTCCATAAGGCGCGGGTCGTCCATGGCGACGGCCTGGGTATCGGGATGCAGCTTGAACCCATGAAGGCCCGCATCCAGCGCCCGCTGCACCTCGCCTTCCATATCCTCGCAATCGGGATGCATGGTGCCGAAGCCGATGAATTCCGGATGCAGCCGGCATTGCTCGGCTATGAAGCCGTTGATGGTGCCCACCGAATGGGGCGTGGTGGCCACGGAGTGCACGATGAAGTGGGTGATGGGCGACGAAGCCCCCACCGCCAGCAGGTCATCCGGCGTGCCGCCGCCGTGCATATCCTCGTAGCAGTAGAACTTCCCCACGGCCGCCACCGCCTTGGCAGCGATCTTATCGGGGTATATATGGGCATGGGCATCTATTATCGGATGGGATATCTCCGCTTCCATAACCGCGATCCGCTCCTTCGCAGCCGGCCGGCGCCTAGATCTTGTACATCATCTGGAAGACATCCTCGCGCTGCAGGGTCACCTGCACACCGATGGACTCCCCCGCCGCCGTCAACCGCTCCTGCACGGCATTGAAATCGGCCACCTCGGGACGCAGGGTGACGATCATGGTCATCGAGAAGATATCGCCGAGCAGGGTCTGGCTGATATCATCGATGTTCGCACCGCATTCCCGCAGCGCCACAGCCACTTCGGCCACGATACCCGTGGTGTCCTTGCCCAATACCGAGATCACGCATTTCATTTGGATATCCTTTCCCGCTTGCTCCCCAACAGCTTAGCAGAGCCGTCAGTCCCCCGGCTCCGCAAGCCTCAGCATAACCGGACAATGGTCCGAACCCTGCACCTCGGGGCATACCTCGGCCGCCTGCACCCGGGGCAGCAGCTCCCTGCTTACCAGGAAGTAATCGATCCGCCACCCCGCATTGGTCGCCCGCGCCTTGAACCGGTAGCTCCACCAGGTATAGCATCCCGTAGCATCGGGGTGCAGCGCTCGGAAGGTATCGATGAAACCGGCGTCGAGCAGCTCGTCGAGCTTACCGCGCTCCTGGTCCGAGAAGCCCGAGGCACCGCGGTTGGCATCGGCGTTCTTCAGGTCTATATCGTTGTGGGCCACATTGAAATCGCCGCAGGCCACGACGGGTTTCGGCGCCGCCGAGCCGCCATCGGGCAGCACGCCCTCCTGCAACCCCAGGCAGAAGTCGCGGAAGGCATCGTCCCACTGCATGCGATGGTCGATGCGGGCAAGCTCCGCCTGGGAATTGGGGGTGTATACGTCCACCAGCCAGAAATCCGGGAACTCCAGGGCGCAGATGCGCCCCTCTTGGTCCAAGTACTCATCGCCCAGGCCGTGGAGCACCTGCAGCGGCTCCTCCTTCGAGAACACCGCGGTGCCGGAATACCCCTTCTTCTGCGCATAGCTCCAATACTGGTGGTAGCCGGGAAGGTCCAGGTCCAGCTGCCCTTCCTGCAGCTTAATCTCCTGCACGGCGAAGATGTCGGCATCGAATGCCTCGAACACCTCCATGAAGTTCTTCTTCAGCACGGCCCTCAGGCCGTTGACGTTCCATGACACCAGCTTCATCGCACATCCCCTCTATTTGTGGTACGGCTCGCCGCGGTTGATCTTGCAGGCCCGGTACAGCTGCTCCAACAGCACCACGCGGGCCAGGTTATGGGGCAGCGTCAAGGGGCCGAACGACAGCGTCTCGTCCGCCCGCTGCCGCACCGCATCGCTTACGCCGCAGGAACCGCCTATCACGAAGGCTATATGGCTTATCCCCTGCAATGCAAGGGCATCCAGCCGACAGGCGAGGTCCTCGCTCGAACGCTGGCGCCCCTCGATGGCCAGGAGCACCGTATGCGCCCGCTCGGGGATGGCCTGCAGGATCGCCTGTCCCTCGCGTTGCATCGCCCCCGCCTCGCCGCCGCACTTGGCAGGATCGAAGTCGGGCACTTCCGTCACATCCGTCTTGGCATAGGGGCCCAGGCGCTTCAGGTATTCTGCGCAGGCGGCGCTCCAGAACCGCTCCTTCAGCTTTCCAACCGCGATGATGGAGAATCGCACGTCGACCGCCTATGAACCCAGCTGCCAATCCTCGCCGATCAGCACGAGGAAGTCCGTTTCGGCCAGAAGGTAGCTGCCGTCGTTCTTAAGGGGGCGCCCCTGGCCCAGGAGCTCCGCTATCTGCTGGGCCTCGTAGGCTTCGGAGTCGTTCTGGTATATGACGAAGGTGTTGGGGTAATCGTAGCCCTCCGCTATATCGCCTACCACCACATTGGCGAAGCCCAAGTCCATCAGCTTCGTGCGCGTCTGGGCGGCCAGGCCCTGGTGGTTCGTCCCGTTCTTCACGGTTACAGTGGAATACTTGATGCCGGTGCTCAGGTTGGCATCCTTGCCCGCCGTGGCGATCACCGTGCCGGTCAACTCGTCCACCAGGCTCTCTTCGGTGGGGGACTGACCCTGCTTTATGCGCTCCATCATGGAGTTCCAGGCCTTCTTGTCGATGTACTCGTACCATATATCGTCGACGTATTGGCTATTGGCGGGCGCTTGGGCCGTGTAGATATCCGCGGAGGAATCCATGCCCTGCAGCGCCTGGGCCAGCCCGATGATATCGGTCAGCTCCAGGTCGGTCGACACGAAGCGCGAGAGCGATTGCACCGACCCCGCGATGGTCACTATGTCGGAATCGAGCAGCTTCTTCGCGATGGCGGCCAGCACCAGCCGCTGGTTGGCCGCCCGCATCTCATCGGGATGGGCGGCGATATCGGCATAGGTGTTGCGGGCGCGGCACAGGATCAGCGCCTCATTGCCATCCAGGGTATGCAGCCCCGCATCCACATGGCCGCCGGCGTCGGCGTCGTTGAATTCCATCGGCACATCCACCTCGACGCCGCCCAGGGCGTCGACCAGGGCGCTGAAGCCGTCGAAATCAACCTGAGCGTAGTGGGATATGGGCACGCCGGCCATCTGCGAGACCGTCTGCACCGCCAAGGCCGGGCCGCCGAACCCGAAGGCGGCATTGATCTTCTGCTCGCCGTAGCCCGGTATATCCACCAGGGTGTCGCGGGCTATGGAAACCAGGGTGGCCTTCTTCTGGGGCGCATCGATGCGGGCGAGCATCATGGAATCGCTGCGGTACATGCCGTCGAGCTCGCCGGTCTGGTCCCGCTCGGCCGAGCCGTCGGTCCCCAGCAACAGCATATAGAAGGGCTCGTTGGCCATATCGGTCTTCACCAGGGCATTGCGCAGGTTCTGGTCGACCCCGCTGTGCAGATTGCCCGATATATTGCTGACATAGGCGAAGGCGGCCCCCCCACCGACCAAGACCAGCGCCGCCACGATGGCAACGGCTATGAGCGCCTTGCGCGGTTTTCGCTTGCGCCGCTTCTCCAGCACGGCCTCGCGGCTGTAATCCCGGACGGCGGCGCTGCGGGCCGGGGACGCATCCCGTGCGCTCCCGGCAGAGGATGAGCCCTTCAGGCGCATATCCTCGTAGAACGTATCGTGATAGGGGCCGCGGCTTTTGGCGCGGCTGGGGGGCACGTTGCGCCCGGGGCTGTAATCGCGGCCCTGGGTGCGGCTATAGGAGGAACCACGGCTCTGGGCATGATGGCCATAGGGGGATTCGCGGCGCAGGGAATGCCCTCGGCCCGATTTCACCGAAGCATCCCGCGATGCACCTGATCCGTACTGGGACCGGTCGTAGCGCGAGCGCTCCCAGGAATCGCGGCTGCGCGGGTAGTCCCGGCCGCGACTCTGCTCATCCGAGCTGCTATACGAGCTTCTTCGGCGTCGATCGCCCATCGGGAAATCTCCTCGGTGCTGCGTTTATGATGCAATTCCCATCAACGGACCTCATCCCGTCTTACCCCCAGTCTCTCACACATATAGGCATTTGCCGCAAGTTCGACCGAATCATCAAGAGTCCGCAATTCGGCCGAAACCGCCGGATCCGTCCGCCGACGCCGCTCCAGGGCCCGGCGAATGAGCTCATCGGCCACCTCGGGGTTCTTGGCCAACAAGGGCCCGTGCAGATAGGTGCCCAGCATATTCCGGTACAGGATGCCGTCGGCGCGGTCGGCGCCGTTGTTCCCCTTGCCGCAATTGCCGCATACGGTGCCGAAGGGCTCCATCCCGGGCCCCAGGAACGTACGGCCCGCATGGTTCTCGTAGCCCACCACGGGACGCGAGGCCCAGGGGCTGCTCAGGGCCACGTTGCCCACCAGGCGGTTATGGGAGCCGCCGGGGGCGCGCTCGGTCACGATATCCGCCAAGGCCAGGCCGGCCACGGCCTCGTCGCCCATGAGCCATTGCCGGCCGGCCACCTGGTAGCCGCCGCAAATGGCCAGCAGCACCCCATCATCTTCCACATAGGCCCGCAGGTCATCGGCCATAGCCTTAAGCTCTTGGCAGGCCAGGCGCTGCTCGCGGTCGGGGCCGCCGCCCAGAAACACGATATCGGCCCCGGCGAGGTCCGCATCATCGCCCCGGTCGACCGACCGCACCTCGACCTGCAGCCCATGCCAGCGGGCCCGCTGGGCCAGCACGGTTATATTGCCCCCGTCGCCATACAGGTTCAGCAGCTTGGGAAAAAGATGCACGATGACCAAGCGCTGCTCCGGGGCCGCCGGGGCGTCGGCAGCGGCGGAAGCCGCCTCCCCCCGAATTGCAGGGGAAACGGCCGAAGCAACGGCGGAGGCCCCCCTTCCAGCCGCAGCCGCAGCCTCCGGCACCGGCAGGCTCCCCTCTTGGCTGCTCAAACGGTCCAGCTGCTCCTTCACGGCGGGCAGGGCCGTGTAGTTGGCTATGACGTACAGCTGCGCATCGGGGGATGCCGCCAGCGCCTTCTGCAGGAAATCCCGGGCGTCATCCACCAGCACCGCCGGCACGCCGGCGTATTTCAGACGCACCTGCATGTCGTTCCTGCGGATACCGCCGGCGTACGCCAGCAGGTCCGGCGCCTCGGCCAGCTGCTGGAAGTCGATGTCCCACAGCCACGACATATCGCGGCCATCGGCCTCCTTATCGTTCACGAAGAAGGCGACGGCCTTGGGGCCCTCCCCTTTCAGCACTATGTCGAGGTTCTGGTTGAAGCCCGTGGGGTTCTTGGCCAGGTTCAGCAGCACCGGATGGCCATCGATGGCATAGCGCTGCAGCCGGCCGTTGCGCGGGTCGAAGGCGGCGATGGCCGCATCGAGCGCCTCCCAGCCCACGCCGCACAGCCGCGCTGCAGCGGCCACGGCCAGCAGGTTGTACACCATGTAGACGCCCGCCAAGCCGGCTACCAGGCGATGGGACCCTTCAGGACCCTGCACCGTGAAAGCCACGCCGCCGGGCGAGAACTCGACGGCTTGGGCGCTGAAGGCCGGCTCGGCCCGGGCGAAACCGCAGGCTGGGCACCGGTAGCTGCCCAGCTGCCCGTATTGGCGCCATTCGTAGTGCAGCATAGAGGGGCACCACTGGCACATGCGGGCATCGGCCACGGTGTTCTGATGCAGCTGCAGGTCGGTGCCTACGCCGAAGGGCACGCAGGTGTTGGGCACCCGGTCGGCGATGGCCTGGCACAGGGGATCGTCGGCGTTGTAGATAAGGATGGTATCCGGTGATTCCCGTAGGGCACCGGCTATGCTCTCCTGTATGTGGTCTATCTCGCCCACGCGGTCCAGCTGGTCGCGGAATAGGTTCAGCAGCAGCACGTAATCGGATTGCAGGAAGGGCAGGATCTTCGTCAGCCACAGCTCGTCGCATTCGAAGACGCCCTGGTCGGCATGGGAACCATGCAGCAGCGCCGTGGCCACGCCCGAATCAAGGTTGGCGCCGGTGCGGTTGCAGATAACCGTGCGCCCCGCCTGCTGGAACGCATCGGCCAGCAGGTTGGTCACGGTGGTCT
This sequence comes from uncultured Eggerthellaceae bacterium, assembly GCA_947564425.1. GTDB lineage: Bacteria > Actinomycetota > Coriobacteriia > Coriobacteriales > Eggerthellaceae > UBA9715. The sequence continues at coordinate 1,055 of CANOBU010000047.1, read as the reverse complement.
TGCCGTTGGTGCCCACGACGCAGATGGAGGCGTCCACGCGGCCGCGCAGGTCGGCTATGAGCTTCGGGTCGATGTACAGGGCCAGCTTCCCCGGGAAATTCGCTGCAGGACGATGGAAGACGTGCTTCAACCCCCAGGTCGAAAGCGCGCTTGCAGCCCGCGCAAGCCCGAATCGTATTCCCATTTCGCCTCCGTTTGATTCGCTTTCCGCTGGCCACAGTATACCGAATAAGGCCCGCAGCGGGGAGCAGCAGGGCGGGGGCGGAAACAAGACAGGCCGGGCGCGATGCCCGGCCTGGAACCTGTGGAGCCAACGAGCGGACTCGAACCGCTGACCTGCTCATTACGAGTGAGCTGCTCTACCAGCTGAGCCACGTTGGCAACAGCACTTCTGCAAGTGCGAGTCTGCATTATATAGAAATCGGGAGGGCCTTGCAATTGCAGCGACGCGAAACACGGGGGAATCCACAGGCGGCCAGGGTGCTGTGCTTGTTTCAAGGACGAAATTCATTTGGGGTAAAATGGTTTGGATTATCGCACCGAGAAAACAACTTGCGAAACAACGCAGCGAACAAGGAGCAGCAATGGGAATTTTCTCGCGATTCGAAGATAAGATGGAAGACACCGTGGAAGGCGCCGCCTCGCGGATCTCGAAGGCGCCGATATCGCCGGTTCAGATAGCCAAGCGGGCCGAACGGCAGATGCGGCGCGAGACCATGGTGGGGGCCGGCAAGGAATACGCGCCCACCCTGTATACCATCCTTGTGAACCCCGATGATGATGCGCGGCTGTTCGGCTACTACCCCACCCTGGCCGGCGAGACGGAAACCTACCTGAAGGCCCAGGCCGAGCAAGCAGGGCTCGTCATGGACGGCAACCCCCTGGTGCGCTTCATCGTGGACGACAACCTGCGCCATGGCAAGTTCGACGTGATAGCCGAGACAGTCTCGGCCCCCATCATCGCCCAGCTGCGCGACGAGGAGATGGCCCATTACGGCATCGCCCCCGCCCCGGCCCGAAGCGGCGCCCCGGCAGCCCGGCGCCCGGCGATGCCC
>CANOBU010000046.1 GCA_947564425.1 uncultured Eggerthellaceae bacterium | reverse complement strand
GTAAGGCAAGCAAACTCGAAAGGCCCGATGTAAGCGCAGGCTGCAGGGCTATCGTTCGATCCGAAGAACAGCATAGATAACACCTCCTTTCCTGATTCGCAGGTAACGGAATAAAAATTATACCTTAGGATGGTTGTGGTAAGTGCAATATATTCTCCAAAGCAGGATACAAATTAAAAGTCAGTGCTAATTCGGGTATCGCCGGCCCTGGGCGTCCCCGTTCGCCCCGCTATCCGGCACCCAGCGGAAAATCCCGGCGAGACGATGCAAAACATCCTTGCGTCCGGGAGTTCCATCGACTAACATGAACCCAGTTCCCCGAATTCCAACCATAATCGAAAGAGAGAAGGGCCGGCGGCAGAGTTGCGCCCGCATACCCGCAAGAATCCCGAGGAGGAAACGTGAAATTCTTTCTGGACACGGCAGACCTCGCCGAAATCGAGGAGGCTGCCAGCTGGGGTGCCCTGGCAGGTGTCACCACCAATCCGTCCCTGTATGCCCGCATCGGCGGCAAGCTGGATGACTTCCCGAACCATATCAAGCGTATCTGCGAGATCGTCGACGGCCCGGTGAGCGCCGAATCCGTCGCCATGACCCGCGACGAGATCGTGGAGGATGGCCGCAAGCTGGCATCCATCGCCCCCAATGTGGTGGTGAAGGTCCCCACCATGGTGGAGGGCCTAGCCGCAACGCGCACCCTGGCCGATGAGGGTATCCCCGTGAACATGACCCTGTGCTTCACGGTTCCCCAGGCGATGCTGGCCGCCCGGGCCGGTGCCCGCTATATCTCGCCGTTCATCGGGCGCTTCGATGATATATCCGAGGACGGCCTCGAGCAGCTCTCGAACGTAGTGGCTGCCGTGAACAACTACGACTTCACCGACAGCACCGTGAACGGCGAGCCCATCGAGATCATCGCCGCATCGGTGCGCAGCGCCAACCATGTGACCCAGGCTGCCCTGATGGGCGCCGATATAGCCACGGTCCCCTTCGCCGTGCTGAAGAAGATGGTCTGCCACCCGCTGACCGACCGCGGGCTGGAATCGTTCATGAAGGATTGGGAGAAAGTGCAGAACGCGTAAGATGGCTACGAAGAACACCGAGGAAATGCCGCAGGAAACCGAAGCCGAGAAACCGAAGCGCCGCGCCCGCCGCACGGTGAAGGCCGATGGCGGCCAGGCCGCCGAGGTGCAACCGGCGCCCGAGGCTCCGAAGAAGCGGGGCCGCAAGAGCAATGCCCAGAAGGCTGCCGAAGCCGAGGCGGCCGCCCAGGCTGCAGCCAAGGCTGAGGAGGCGTCCGAGGGCGCCAACCGCACCCGCGAGGTCGAGGAGCGACCCCAGGGCCAGCAGCGCAACGCCAACCGCCCGGGGCGCAACGGCAACAACAATAACAACCACGGCAGCCGCAACAACAACCGCCATCAGCGCCGTTCCCGCAACCGCGAAGTGGAGCCCAGCACCTCCAAGGACGAGCTGGCCGCCATGAAGGTGAAGGAGCTGCGCGACAAGGCGGCCGAGCTCGGCGTGGATGCGACGGGCCTGAAGAAGGCCGAGCTGGTAGATGCGGTCTACGAGGCCAGCGTGCGGGCCGAGGGATTCCTCGAAGTAGCCGGCATCCTGGATATCCTGGCCGATGGCTACGGGTTCCTGCGGACCTCGGGCTATCTGCCCGGCGAGACCGACTGCTATGTGGCCATGGCCCTGATCAAGCGCAACGGCCTGCGCAAGGGCGATTACATCGAGGGCACCACCCGCCCGGCCCGCGAGAACGAGAAGTTCGCGGCCATACAGAAGATATCGAAGGTCAACGGCGTCCCCGTCGACGAATTGGGGAAGCGCCCCCGTTTCGCCGACCTCACGCCGGTGTACCCTTCCGAGCGCCTGGTGATGGAGCATGGCAGCAATACGGTCACCTCGCGGGTGATCGACCTGGTGGCCCCAATCGGCAAGGGCCAGCGCGGCCTCATCGTGTCGCCCCCCAAAGCCGGCAAGACCACCATACTGAAGGATATCGCAGCTTCCATCAGCGCCAACAACCCCGAGGTATACCTGATGTGCCTGCTGGTGGACGAGCGGCCCGAAGAGGTCACGGATATGCAGCGTTCCATTAAGGGCGAGGTCATATCCTCCACCTTCGATATGCCGGCCGATAACCACATCGCCGTGGCCGAGATGGTCATCGAGCGGGCGAAGCGGCTGGTAGAGACCGGCCGCGATGTTGTCATCCTGCTGGATTCCATCACGCGACTCGCCCGGGCCTATAACCTGGCCCAGCCTGCCAGCGGCCGCGTGCTGTCCGGCGGCGTCGATTCGACGGCCCTCTATCCGCCCAAGCGCTTCCTGGGCGCCGCCCGCAATATCGAGGACGGCGGCTCCCTCACCATACTGGCTTCGGCCCTCATCGAGACGGGCTCGAAGATGGACGAGGTGATCTTCGAGGAGTTCAAGGGCACCGGCAATATGGAGCTGCGCCTCGACCGCCAGCTGGCCGATCGCCGCATCTTCCCGGCCATCGACCCGGTGGCGAGCGGTACCCGCAAGGAGGAGCTGCTGCTCGATTCCCAGATGGCGCCTGTCATCTGGGCCGTGCGGCGCATCCTGGCCAATATGAACAACACCGAGCGCTCTATGGACATGCTGATCAAGTCCGTCAAGCAGACCGAAGACAACGAGGAGTTCCTGCTGCGCATGGCCCGCAAGGCCCAGCACGGGAAGAGCGAATCGCTGGAGCTCTAGGCCGGCGGTCCCGGGGCTGCTGCCGGGGCGGAAAGGGCGCGTATGGTTCAGCAAAACGGCTACTGCCAGGCGATGGGTCCGGGGCCGATGCAGCCTCAGGAGGCTTCCTGCGCCTACGATGCCGTGGTGCCCCAGGGCTTCTATCAGCCCCAGGGATATCCGGTTGTACCGCCGGGTGCCCCGGGTGTATCGCAGCCGGCCCCGGTATCTGCGGGCGAGTACCTGGCTGCCCTCTCCGGCGGTCCGGCCCGTGCGGCCGCCGCCCCCGCTGCCGCTCCGGCCCCTGCAGCCCGCGGCGGCAAGGGCTGGATCGTCGCCATCGTCATCATCCTGTGCCTCACTGCCTTGGCGCTTTGGGGCATCGGCTCCTGCTCGCGCCTGCTGGGGCTGGGGCCCTCGTCCTCTGCCATCGTGCATGACAACACCGTTGCCGTCATAAACCTCGACGGCTCCATCGGCTACGACGGCAGCGCCTGCAGTCCCGAGGGCTTCGGCGAGCTGTTGTACGAAGCGCAGATGAACGACCGCGTGAAGGCCCTGGTGCTGCGCGTCAACTCCGGCGGCGGCACGGCGGCGGCCGGCGAGGAGATGAGCAACCTGCTGCGCGATTTTCCCAAACCGGTGGTGGTCAGCAGCGCCTCCATCAATGCCAGCGCTGCCTATGAGATATCCTCTCAGGCAGACTATATATATGTAGCGAAATCGAGCGAAGTGGGGGCTATCGGCACGGCCATCGAGCTGATGGATTACTCGGGGCTCATGGATATGCTGGGCATCCGCCCCGATGTCATCACCTCATCGGAAGCGAAGGATTCCTCCTATGGGCTGCGCTCCCTCACCGAGGAGGAGCGGGCCCATTACCAGCGCATGGTCGACCAGATCAACCGCACCTTCATCGAAACGGTCGCTTTGGGACGCGATATGACCATCGCCCAGGTGGAAGCTCTGGCTACGGGCCTGACCTATACCGGCATCGATGCCGTGGAGAACGGATTGGCCGATGAGGTGGGCACGCGGGATGATGCCCTGGCCATGGCGGCATCCCTGGCCGGCCTCGAGACCTACTACGTAGCCGAGTTGGGTATCGGCTCCTACGAGCTCGGGGGCCTGGGAAACCTGCTGAGCGCTCGCAGCTCCTAGAAGAAATCGTAGCGCGGGGGCAGTTCGGCCACCCGGTGGCCCTCCTCGCCGTCGCAGAGCTCGGCCAGCGTGGCGAACTCGTGGTCCCAGCTGAAGAAGCGCCGCCCGTCGAATCCCAGCTTCTCGCAGATATCCTCGCAGCCGGCAGGTACCACGGGATGCATCAGCAGGGTGCATATCCACAGCAGGTAGGCGGCGTCGGCCAGCACCTGACGGCGGCCCCCATCGTCGCCCGACGATTCCACGGCCGAGATGCCATCGGCCCATACCTTGTTGGCATAGCGGATGAAATCGTCCATCAGCGCCATGATGGAATGCAGCTCTACCTTCTTCATTATGCGGTCGTAATCGCCCAGGGCCTTCCATGCCCGCTGGCGCACCTCGGGGGTGGGGGGCAGTATGGGCACCGTGCATCCGAAGCTCTTCTTGGCCTCGTACAGCACGCTGCGGGCCAGGCGGTTGAATACGTTCTGCAGCAGCTTCGATTCCTTCAGCGCCGGATCGGCCACCCGGGTATCGTTGCGCACCTCCTCGGGCTCGAAGGCCTTGGGCTTGAAGCCCACGGATTTCTGGTCGAGCCCCAGGGCGAGGAAATGGGCCCTCAGGGCGCCGGGGCTGTAATGCTGCAGCAGCTCGGCGGCCGTAGGCGGCTTTACGGCTCCCGAGGACGAGGCCTTCTTGTTGCCGAAGAGCACATGGTAGTTGGCGATGAGCCGCGTTTGGCGCAAGGGTTCCTCCACGGGTTCATGGCAGAATATGCCGCCGGGCAGCAGCCCGCACCACAGGGCCGGCTGGGCGATGCCGTAGAAGTAGAGGTTGTCCTGGCCTATGAATTGGTACACCTCGGCGTCAGGGGAGCACCAGAAATCGCGCCAGGAATCCTCCGGCAGCCCCATCTGCTCGTTCACGGCCATGGTGAACGAGATAGGCGCCCACAGGCTCTCGGGCCAGCACCAGACGGTGAGCCCTTCCACGCCGTCGATGACCGGGGCCGCCACGCCCCATTCGATATTGCCGGTGATCCGGAACGGCACCAGGGCCTTGCCCGTGCGGAAGCGCAGCCCCGCCTTGCGCAGGATATCCCGGGCGCGGTCGCGCTCGTCGATGCCGGCGAACTCCACCTCGAAGGAGGCCTTGCCCTTCTCGGGTTCGCGCAGGCTGTGGGTGGGCAGTTCGGCGGCGAGCCCTTCGAAGGCCGCGCGGTCGTCGTTCTTTATATATATGATGGGTGCACCCAGGAACTCCCGGCAGGTTTGGGACACGATGGCCCGGATGTCCGGATCGGCCGCCTGGGCATCGGCATAGGCGATGAGGTCCTGCCGGAAGGCGGGAAGGTCGAAATACCAGTTCTTCACGGGGCGCATCTCGGGCACGGTGTCCGATACGGTCGAGCGGGGAGCGATGAGCTCCTCGGGGGCATAGCTGTGGCCCAGGTCGCATTCATCGGCATAGCCGTGCTCGGATTTGCAGCCCTGCACCGGGCAGCGGCCCACCACCTGGCGCCCGTTCAGGTATATGTTCTCGTGCGTATCGTAGAACTGCATGGTCTCGCGCAGCTGCAGCCACCCGTTCTGATGCAGGCGCTCGATGAAGGCGGCGGTCAACCTGCTGTGGCAGGCGCCGGCCCGGCCGATGCCGGAGCCCTCGTAGATATCCAGGCTTATATCGAACGCATCCAGGGCTTCTTTCTGGGCATCGTGGTTGCGCTGCACGTAGTCGGCGATGGAGCCCTCGAACCCGCCGGCCTCGGTCAGCTTGCGGTAGCCTTCGTCGATGGGCGACCCGTAGCAGTCGGTGCCGCTGACGAACCTCACGTTGGATGATCCCAGTCGGTCGCGCAGGAAGCGGGCATAGCAGTCGGCGGGGACGAACACGCCGGCGATATGGCCGAAGTGCAGGGGCTTGTTCCCGTAGGGCATGCCCGCGGTGACCGTTGCCCGGGCGGGCCAGCTCTGGCGTTCGAACGATGCGGTGCTCATGGGTCTCCTTGGTCGGATGCGGAAAACCTGCGCCGCCTCGCAGGCGGCCCCCCTATGATAACGCGGAACCGGGTTGTGGAGAGAAAAGGACGCTTTGTCCATAACTCCCGGTCGGGCTGGGGAATCGGCATCGTATCCGCTGCTGCGGAGGGCCGGGGCGAAGCGGGGAGGGGCCTATTGTGGTACCCTAGGGGCTGCAGAAGAGACACGAAACGGAGGAATCACGTTATGAAGTACTCTTCCCTGGCGCAGCCTATCCGCAAGGCCTGCGCCGCTTCGATGGCTGCGCTTCTGGGGATCACGGTGCTCATGCCGGCCGCTCCGGCCTTCGCCGTAACCGCAGCCGAGAAGGCCGCCGAGGCCGAGGGCGCCCTCAATCAGCTGACGGCTATGCAGCAGACCCTCGACGAGGCCTCGAACACCTATTACCAGTCCCTTACCGATTACCAGCAGGCCGTGGAGGCGCGCGATGCCTCCCAGGCCCGCATCGACGAGATCTCCGACGAGATAGCGTCGATCCAGGACCGCCTGGGCAACCGCGCCCGCGAGATGTACCGCAACGGCTCCACCTCGTTTCTGGACCTGCTTCTGGGCGCCACTTCCTTCGATGAGTTCACGCAGAACTGGGATCTGCTGAACCGCGTCAACGAGACCGATGCCGACCTGTCCGTGAAGGCGAAGGACCTGCGCGAGGAAGAGAAGCAGCAGGAGGCCATCCTGGCCGAGCAGGAGAGCGTGGCCGAGCAGAAGTCCGCCGAGGCCGGCCGTGCCTTCGAGGAGGCTGCTGCCCTGGTAGAGCAGATGCAGGCCACCTACGATGCCCTGAGCGCCGAGGCCCAGGAGCTCTATGCCGCCGAGCAGGCCGCCGCCTACCAGTACAACCAGACCCAGGGCGGCGTGCAGAACGATGACGGCACCGTCACCGATATCGCCACCGGCCAGGTGTATTCGAGTGCCAGCGAGTATTCGGCCGCCACGGGCAATGCCGTGGTTGACCGCGCCATGTCCATGCTGGGCCACGGGTACCAGTGGGGTGCCACCGGCGCGAACGGCAAGTTCGATTGCTCCGGCCTGGTGGGCTATGCCCTGACCGGCTCGACCGACCGTATCGGCAACACCATCACCTTCATGGGCTGGAACCAGGTGAAGAAGCCCCAGCCCGGCGATGTGTGCGTGAATGCCGGCCATACCGGAATCTATCTGGGCGATGGCAAGATGATCCACGCCGCCGACGAGTCCACCGGCGTGGTCATCGGCAAAGTACAGGACGGCATGATTTACGTCCGTCCCTAAAACGCGCTGGTGCACCCCTATTTGCCGCTTGTTTTGCACGCTGCGCGGCGCGAAGGCCGCTTGGTGCAAAGGCGCGGCAACTAGGGGCACCCCAGCACGTTTTAGGTGCTGGTAGGTTTTCTTTTCCCGATTGTTATTTCGTGCACAGCCCGACCCATCCCCGCGCAACTTGCGGGTCGATGGCTTGTAGGTCGAGGACCTGTATCTACAAGGTTTTGTGTTTGGCCTGCTCAAGTGCGGGGGAATCGTGAATTTCAGGCGGACGTTCGGCATGCATCCGCGTTCGCCCGCAGCCCCTGTGCTATCTTCTAGGCTGCGAGACGTTATGCAAATGGAGGTTAAACGATGCAGCATACGACGCATTCTTCAACGACGTTCCCGAACAAGCTGTGCGCTTGCATCCTGGCAGCCGTGCTGGCCCTTTCGCTGTGCCCGCTGCCGGAGGCGCCGGCCTATGGCGACGAGATAGCCGATAAGCAGGCCGAAGCCGAATCCGTTTTGGCCAACCTGAATGCCATGCAATCGACTCTGGACCGCCTGTCCGCCGAATACGGCGAGGCCCTTGCCGAGCAGCAGGAGGCCGAGAAGAACCGCGACGATGCGGAGAGGCGTCTGGCCGAGATAAACAAGCAGATCGAGCGCTTGCAGGAGCGCCTGGGCGAGCGCGCCCGCGAGATGTACCGCCAAGGCAGCGTGTCGTTCCTCGATACCATCCTGGGGGCGCAGAGCTTCGATGAGTTCGCCACCAACCTGGAGCTGTTCAACCGTGTGAACGAGAACGACGCCGAGATGGTGCAGCAGCGCAAGGAGCTGCGCGAGGAAGCCGAGGAGCAGAAGGCGGTGTTCAACGAGCAGGCTGCCATCGCTGCCGAGCAGGCTGCCCTGGCCGAGGCCGCCGCTACCGATGCGCAGGCTACCGTTACCGAGATGCAGGCCACCTACGACAGCCTGAGCGCCGAAGTGGCAGAGCTTCTGGAGGCCCAGCGCGCCGCCGAGGAGGCGGCTGAGGCGGCCCGTGCCGCCCAGACCGTGGCCGATTCCGCCAACGGCGGCGGCAGCGGCGGCTCCGATACGCCCTCGTCTCCCGACAACACCTATAATCCCGCCGACGACCAGACGGTGCCCGAGCCCTCCTACGAGGGCGGCTCCGATGCCGTCAGCCGGGCCTATGCCTGCCTGGGCGCCCCCTATGTGTGGGGTGCCGTGGGCCCGAACGGCTATGATTGCTCCGGCTTGGTGAGCTACTGCCTGTCCGGCAGCCATGTGCGCCTGGGCACCACCGCCACCTTCATCAACTGGCCGCAGGTTTCCAACCCGCAGCCCGGCGACGTCTGCGTGATCCATCAGGCCAACGGCTCCCAGCATACCGGCATCTACATCGGCGGCGGCCAGATGATCCATGCGGCCACCTACGGCGTGGGCGTCATCGTCGGCCCCGTGCAGGCCGGCATGATCATCGTGCGCCAGCCCTAGGCGCGCCCGCCCGGTAACTGCAGGGTGCCTTCCATGATGTCCGTTCAGCTGTTCTCCGACGGTTCGTCGCGGGGCAACCCCGGCCCCGGCGGCTTCGGCACGGTGCTGCGCTATACCGACCCTTCCGGCGCCGTGCATGAAAAGGAGCTATCCCAGGGCTATCGCTGCACCACCAACAACCGCATGGAGCTGATGGGCGTCATAGCAGGGGTGGAGGCCCTGAAGTTCCCCTGCCAGATCCAGGTGGTCTCCGATTCCCAATACGTGGTGAAGGCGTTCAACGACCATTGGATCGACGGCTGGCTGAAGCGGGGCTGGAAGAATGCCAGCAAGCAGCCGGTGAAGAACGTCGATTTGTGGAAGCGCCTGCTGGCCGCCCTGGAGCCCCATCAGGCGACATTCCAGTGGGTCCATGGGCACCGGGGCCATGCCGAGAACGAGCGCTGCGATGCCTTGGCCACCGCCGCCGCCGACGGGGCGGATCTCATCGAGGATACGGGTATGGAAGGGGCGCGGGACGCCTAGAGGCAGTCGGCCAGCAGGCGGCGCAGATCATCCACGCCGGTCTTCTTCAGCGACGATACCATGGCCAGGGGGATATCGTCGTCCAGCTGCAGCTGGCGCTTCAGCTGCTGCTTGCGGTTATGGCATTGCGATGCCGAGAGCTTATCGGTTTTGGTCAGCACCACGATGAAGGGCAGCTGCGCCTCTTGCAGGAAGGCGATCATGTTCTCGTCGAGCTCGCTGGCGGGGTGGCGGATGTCGATGAGGGCGCATACCAGGGCGAAATCGCGGTCTTGGTTGAAATACCCCTCGATCAGCTCGGCCCAGCGGCCGCGCTCGGATTTCGACACGCGGGCATAGCCATAGCCCGGCAGGTCCACGAAGCGCACGCCATCGGCCTTGAAGAAGTTGATGGTGGAGGTCTTGCCCGGGGTCTGCGATACCTTGGCCAGGCCCTTGCGGTTGAACAGCAGGTTCAGAAGCGACGACTTCCCCACGTTGGAGCGCCCGGCGAAGGCTATCTCGGGACCTTCCGAGGGCGGCAGCTGCTTCGATGTGCCGAACGACCGCTCGAATTCCACCTTGTTGAAGTCCATGGCGCCACACCCTTTCCCTGCGATTGTCCCATTCTATCGATTCCACTGCACGATTTGCCGGTCCTGTGGATTCTCGGGTGCACAGCGGCGGCGAAGGGGTATACTGTTGCAGTTTCTAATCACACATGCCTGTGCGACCCGAACCGCTAGTGGCCACCGGAAAAGGCTGCGGACCCCGGGGATGACCCCAGGCAGAGGACTAACGAATAGGAGTGGATATGACGAAAGTCAATATTCAAACGCTGCTTGATGCAGGAGCCCATTTCGGGCATCAGACCCGCCGTTGGAACCCCAAGATGGAGCCGTATATCTTCGGCAGCCGCGGCGATATCTACATCATCGACCTCAAGAAGACCCTCGTCGGCCTGGACAACACGTACTCCTTCGTGCGCGAGCTGGCCAAGAACGGCGGCACCATCCTGTTCGTGGGCACCAAGAAGCAGGCCCAGGACGCCATCTCCGAGGCGGCCAACCGCTGCGGCATGCCCTATGTGAACTCCCGCTGGCTCGGCGGCATGATGACCAACTTCCAGACCATCCGCAAGAGCGTCAACCGCATGGAGGAGCTGGAGGCCATGGAGGCCGATGGCCGCATGGAGCTTCTGCCCAAGAAGGAGCAGATCCTGCTGCGCAAGGAGCTCTCGAAGCTGCAGATGAACCTGAACGGCATCCGCAACCTGCGCCGCGTGCCCGATGCGGTGTTCATCATCGATACCAACCGCGAGGCCATCGCCGTGCACGAGGCCCAGCTGCTGAGCATCCCCGTGGTGGGCACGCTGGATACCAACTGCGACCCCGATGATGTGGAGTACGGCATCCCCGCCAACGACGACGCCATCCGCTCGGTGAAGCTGCTGTGCGATTTCGTGGCCGATGCCGTGATCGCCGGCGTGGGCGTGCCCGTCACCGTGACCGAGATGCTCTCGCAGTCCGAAACGGCCGACGGCACCGTGGTGACCGACGATATCGAGGTGGCCGTGCCGGCCGCCGGCGCCGCCACCGTTACCGAGACCATCGAAGCGGAGGCTCCCAACGGCGACACCGTAGTGGTGGAGGCCCCCGTCGCCGCCGAATAGCATCCGGCGCACGAAGCGAACAGGATAGTTCCGGAATAGAAAGGCATTGCTATGGCAATCACTGCTTCCCAGGTAAAAGAACTCCGCGAGATGACCGGCGCGGGCATGATGGAGTGCAAGAAGGCTCTGACCGAGGCCGACGGCAACATGGACACCGCCGTCGACCTGCTGCGCGAGTGGGGCCTTGCCAGCGTGGCCAAGAAGGCCGGCCGCTCCACCAACGAGGGCACCGTCATGGCCGTGGTGGCCGCTGACGCTACCAGCGGCGCCGTGATCGAGCTGAACTGCGAGACCGACTTCGTGGGCATGAACGAGAAGTTCAAGGGCTACGCCGAAAAGATCGCCAAGATCGAGCTGGAGACGAAGTCCCTCGATGCCGAGACCCTGAAGGCCGACCCCGTGGTGCAGGAGATGATCACCGATTGCATCCATGTGATGGGCGAGAACACCCAGCTGTCCCGTGCCGCTTACGTGGAGGGCCAGGCCGTGTGCTCCTACATTCACATGGGCGGTAAGATCGGCGTGCTGGTGAAGTTCGACGTCGAGGGCATCGACCCCGCCTCCGAGGCCTTCCAGGCCTACGGCCGCGACGTGGCCATGCAGGTGGCGGCCCTGAATCCCGTGGCCCCCAATCGCGAGGCCGTGCCGGCTGACATCGTGGCCAAGGAGATGGAGATCTACAAGGCCCAGGCCGCCCAGTCCGGCAAGCCCGAGAACATCCAGGAGAAGATCGCCACGGGCCGCATGGAGAAGTACTACGCCGAGAACTGCCTGACCGAGCAGGATTTCGTGAAGGACGGCGACATGACCGTGCGCGAGTACACTGACAAGACCGCCAAGGAGCTCGGCGGCACCATCAAGGTAGTGGACTTCGTCCGCTTCGCCCTGGGGGAATAAGGTCCCAGCCTACCCCCATTTCGCACTCAAGGCGCCCGGCGCCGCACGCAAGGCGTGCGCCGGGCGCCTTTCGCACGAACTGGGGGCATTCTGGAACCTTATTCTGGTGTGTTACGAGCGCTCAGGCAAATGGAAGCACGCGCCCTGGGCGCTCAAAGAGCCTGCCATGGCCAGAAGGCCAATGGCAGGCTCTTTTCACACCCATGGCGCGCACTGCAGAAACCCTGAGCTGCTCACTAGCGCCAACCTGCAATGAAGCGGCGCAACGGTGTACAGCTTATTGCTCCACCCTGTCTGTTTCGTCGCTATTCTCATCCTTCGATGGCGGCCTCTTCTTTACGACCAGGGCTGTAATGAG
>CANOBU010000045.1 GCA_947564425.1 uncultured Eggerthellaceae bacterium | reverse complement strand
GGCAGCCAGACCATCCACCAGCAGGGCACCGCCCTGGCCGAGAAGATCGCCCAGCAGCTGGGGAAGCTCGGCATCACCCTGCGCGGCGATAACGGCGTGAAGTACCGCGACGGCGATGCGGGCGACGACTACTACGGCATCATCCGCCACGCCAAGGCCGCCGGCCTGCCGGGCATCATCGTGGAGCATTGCTTCATCGACAGCAGCGACTACAAGACCTTCCTGAACAGCGAGGCCAAGCTGAAGAACCTGGGCGTTGCCGATGCCACGGGCATCGCGAAGCACTACAACCTGTCCAAATGGGCTTGGAACGCGAAGATCACCCTGGGCAAGCCGGCCAACGGCAAGGTGAAGGTCACCATATCCGGCGCCGGTACCCCTAGCAACCTGAAAGAGGTGTCGGTACCCGTCTGGTGCGAGACCAACGGCCAGAACGACCTGGTGTGGTACCAGGCGAAGAAGCAGTCGAACGGCGATTGGGGAACTACCATCGACATCTCGAAGCACAAGGAGGGCGGTACCTACCAGGTGCATGTGTATGCCAAGGTGGGCAATGCCGACTCCGTCTTCGTGGATAACACGTCTTTCGTGCTGAATGCCCCCACCAGCACCCTGAATGCACCGGTCGTCAACGCAAAGGCCGGCACCCTCACCTATACGGCCCATGTGGTGTCCCCCAATGGGACACCCGATATCAAGCTGGCGGTCTGGTGCTCGACCGGTGGCAAGGACGACTGGGTGAGCTACAGCATGACGCGCACGGCGGGTACGGCGGCCGAGGGCGATTACTCGCTCACGGTGTCCATGGCGAAGCACGACTACCAGGTGGGCACCTACAATGCCCAGCTGACGGTAAGGGACCCCATGACGCTGCAGGCGTCCACCAAGACGCGGACCCAGAAGATGTCGCTTCCGGCCGTGGAGTTCAAGGTAACGCCCGTCAGCGGCGGCAAATACTACCGCATCACGGGCTCGGGCGGCTTGCTGACGAAGGCCTCGTCCGTCGAGTTCCCCGTATGGTCGAACAGCAAGGGCCAGGACGACCTGCGCTGGTATAAGGCCAAGAAGGTGAAATCCGGCACATGGCAGGTAACCGTGCCCATCAAGAACCACAAAAAAGCCGGTAATTATACCGTGCACTGCTATGGCAAGGTGGCGGGCAAGACCCGCGCTATCGGCAACACGTCCTTCAAGGTAACGGGCCCCAGCGTTTCTTTCGGCACCCCCAAGGTGAACAAGGCCAAGGGGGCTGTGACCTTCTCGATTACGGTGAAGGCGCCCCTGGGCATAGCCAGCGTGCAGCTGCCGGTGTGGTGCTCCAGCGTGAAGGGCCAAGACGACCTGCGCTGGTACAAGATGAAGCGTGCTTCGGGCGGTAATTCCAAACAGGCGAAATACTATGTCACGGTGAAGATGTCCAGCCATAAGTACCAGGTGGGCACCTATACCGCCCATGCCTACGTGAAGGATTCGGTGGGCATCCAAGCGCCGGTGAAGGTGAAGAAGCAGAAGATGTCGCTTCCCCCTGCCACCGTGAAGGCGACGGCGGTGAGCGGCGGGAAATACTATCGCCTGACAGCTTCGGGCGGCATGCTGTCCAAGGCATCATCGGTCCAGTTCCCCACTTGGTCGAACAGCAAGGGCCAGGACGACCTGCGCTGGTACAAGGCCAAGAAGGTGAAATCCGGCACCTGGCAGGCGACCGTGCCCATCAAGAACCACAAGACGGCGGGCACCTATACCGCGCATTGCTATGCCACGCTGAAGGGTACCCAGAGCGCAGCCGGCAGCACGTCCTTCAAGGTGGCAGGCCCCACGGTGACGGCCTTGGCCCCCCAGGTGAATGCCGCCAAGGGCACGGTGACCTTCAGGGTGCAGGCGAAGTCCTCCTTCGGCATATCGAAGGTGACGCTGCCGGTTTGGTGCTCAAGCGTAGGGGGCAAGGACGACCTGAGGACCTATACCATGAAGCGCGTGTCGGGCACGTCGAAGAACGGCGTGTACACCGCAACGGTGTATATGTCGAAGCATAGGTACCAGACGGGTGCCTATACCGCCCAGGCGTGCGCCAAGGATGCGCTGGGTGTTCAGTCGACGAAGACCATGAAGCAGTCCATGGACCTGCCGCCCGCGACGGTGCAGGCTGTAGCCTCGTCCGATGGGCAGTCCTATACGATTACGGCCCGGGGCAGTTTCCTCTCGAAGGCATCGGAGGTCTGCTTCCCCACGTGGTCGGAAGCCGGCGGCCAGGACGATCTGGTCTGGTATAAGGCCAAGAAGCTCTCGAACGGCAGTTGGCAGGCCACCGTGGAGCTTTCGAACCATCGCACGGCGGGGAAGTATTTCTCGGATTGCTACGCCACCATCAACGGCAACCAGAGCTATGCGGGGGGAGCGACGTTTGCGGTGTCCCAGGACACCATCGACAACCTGGGCTATCCCATCATGGGCGCCACAGGCGTGTCCCAAGCCCGCATGGTGGCCCATTTCAAGGCATGGTTGAGCCGCAACGGCAAGAGCTATCCTTCGGGCACCTACAGTTCGAAGGGCGCTCCGACCGTCGAGAAGTTCATCGAGATCCTATGCGCGCAGGCCGCTAAGGAAGGCGTGAAGGCCGAGGTGGTGTATGCCCAGGCCATGCACGAGACCGGCTACCTGCAGTTCGGCCGCGACGTGAAGGCCGACCAGTGCAACTTCGCTGGTCTGGGCGCCACGGGCGGGGTGCCTGGCAACAAGTTCAAGGACGTGGCCGAAGGGCTGCTGGCGCAGGTGCAGCATCTGAAGGCCTATGCCTCCACCGCCGCCCTGAACGAACCCTGCGTCGACCAGCGTTTCAGCTATGTGACCCGCGGCTGCGCGCCCACGGTAGAGCAGCTGGGCGGCAAGTGGGCCGTGGGTGCCGAATACGGCTTCACGCTGCGCGGCATCATCGAGGCGCTGTAGGGGCCGGCAGCGACCTCCCGGGTGGCGACCAAGCGTTAGCGGTAGGCGCAGATGGTGCCGCCGGCCACCACGGCATCGCCCTCGTAGATGACCAGGGCCTGCCCGCAGGCGCAGGCGCGGAGAGGTTCCTTGAAGGTCACCTGCAGCAACGCGCCCGATTCCGGGGCGACCGATGAGGCGCAGCAACCGCCGGTAGGGCAGCCGGTTGCCTGCATCGCCGCCAGGGCGGCAGGGTCGTCGGCCGGTACCGTAACCGCTTCGGCAGCGGCCGGTGCTTGGCGGTAGCTCGCCTTGGCCGTTACGGCCAGGGGGCTATCCAGGCCGGCCCGGGCCACGAAGTTCACGTCGCGGGCCCACACCGTGGAAACGCCCTGCTGGCTGCGGGGGCCCACTACCAGGGTATTGCGGGCGGCATCCTTTGCCAGCACGAACAATGGCTCGCTGTAGGCGATGCCCAACCCCTTGCGCTGTCCTATGGTGTAGAAGGCAAGCCCCCGGTGGGTGCCCAGCACCGTGCCTTCGGCATCCACGATGGGTCCCGGCGCGGATGATGAGCCGGTTGCCTGTTCGATGAAGGCCCCGTAATCACCGTCGGGGATGAAGCAGATATCCTGGCTCTCGGGCGCCTGCGCGTTGGCGAAGCCGGCCTGCCGGGCCAGGGCGCGCACCTCGTCTTTGGAGAAGGCGCCCAGGGGCAGCAGGGTATGGGCCAGCTGGTCCTGGCTTAAGCAGTACAGCACGTAGCTCTGGTCCTTGGAGGCATCGCGTCCCCGCCGGATTTCGTAGCGGCCGGTGCTTTCGTTGAAGGCCACCCGGGCGTAATGGCCCGTGGCCAGGAAATCGAAGCCGCGTTCCCGACGATAGCGGTGCAGCGCCCCGAATTTCAGATGCCGGTTGCATTCGATGCAGGGGTTGGGGGTGTCGCCTGCCAGATACGAGGTGCAGAAGGGTCCGATGACCGATTGCCGGAAACCATCGCGGCAGTCCAGGGCCGCGAAGGGCATCCCGAGCCGCGCAGCGACAGCCGCTGCCTTTCCGATGGCGCCCCCGGTGTCTTCCAGCAGCTCCAGGGCAACGCCCAAGCAATCGCAGCCTTCCCGTTGCAGCAGCAGCGCCGCAACGGAACTATCGACGCCCCCGCTCATAGCCACGAGCGCTTTTTGCGATGGTGCTGCTATGAAATCGATTCTCTCCATAGGCTAAGCATGACAGAGGTCATGCCGCTCGGCAATCTCAAGACCGGTGACGGGGGACGTTCACTTGGCATGCTGTAAAGGCAACGAAGGCCGGGGAAGCGGAGGGGCGGCCGAGGGGATACCCACAAAGCGAGTTCCGCAGCCGTAGGCGAGGACTGTTCGAGCGACTGGGCATCCCCCCGGCCGCCCCTCCGCTTCCCCGGCCGCCCAGGTGTGGACAAATAGCGGCAGGGGTCGAGCTTTCGCGGCGGTAGGCGTACAATGGGGCAGGAAGAAACAGCGCGCCCCGGATGAGGTCCGGTGCCGCTTTTGCCCGCCAATCGAAGGAATGCATGGATATTCAATTTTCACGGCGCACAGCGCTCCTCATGCTGTGGGATATCGCGGCGACATTCCTTGCCTATTTCCTGGCCTCGGTGCTGACCGAGCAGGTGGGCGAGGTGTTCGCCACCCACGAGATCTACTTCCTTCTGGGTGTGGCCGTGGTGGTGAACCTTATCGTCTACGCGATTTTCCGGTTGTATAACAGCCTGTGGGAATACGCCAGCATCGACGAGGTGCTGCGCATCGTCATGGCTGTGGGTTTGGGCACGCTGGTGTCGGCGGTGGTCCTGTGGATCCTCGGCGAATGGATACCCATCCGGGTGTATTTCGTGGCCATGTTCCTGATGATCTTCTTCGTGGGCGGTTCGCGCATGCTGTTCCGCTTCGCCCGCAGCAAGAAGCATTCGTTCCATCGGGCCAAGCAGGATGCCGACCGTCCCCGCACGCTGGTGGTGGGCGCCGGCGAGACGGGGTCGCTGGCCATCAGCCGCATGGCCTCGCAGGATCCGAACATGCCCGGCATGCCCATCATCGCGGTGGATGACAATCCCGCCAAGCTGGGCAAGCGCATCCACGGCGTGAGGGTGATGGGGGCCAGCGAGGATATCCTGGATCTGGTGGACCGCTTCGATATCCAGCAGATCGTGGTGGCCATCCCCTCGGCCGGCATCGAGCAGCGCAAGCGGATCTACGGCATATGCACCCAGACCGATTGCAGCCTGCGCACCCTGCCCAATGTGCGCGAGCTGCGGGTGGACGAGATAAACGATGTGGCCTTGCGCGAAGTGGACGTGGCCGACCTGCTGGGCCGCGAGGAAGTGGTGCTGAACACCCGGTTGGTGTGCGGCTATATCTCGGGCAAGACGGTGCTGGTCACCGGCGGCGGCGGGTCGATCGGGTCGGAGCTCTGCCGCCAGATGTGCGCCGTGGCGCCGCGCCGCATCGTCATCTTCGATATGTACGAGAACGATGCCTACCTGCTGAAGAACGAGCTCGCCCGCGAATACGACGATGTGGAATGCATCGTGGAGATAGGCAGCGTATGCGATATCGACCGCCTGGGCGAGGTGTTCAAGAAGTACCGGCCCGCAGCGGTGTTCCATGCGGCGGCGCACAAGCACGTGCCGCTGATGGAGATGTGCCCGCGCGAGGCCATCAACAACAACGTGTTCGGCACGCTGAACGCCGTCATGCTGGCCCATCAGTTCGATGTCGACCGCTTCATATTCATCTCCACCGACAAGGCGGTGAACCCCACCTCGGTCATGGGCGCCACCAAGCGCATGGGCGAGATGATCGTGCAGCATTTCGCGCAGAAGTCCAACACGGTGTTCGCCGCCGTGCGCTTCGGCAACGTGCTGGGCTCCGGCGGCTCGGTCATCCCCATCTTCAAGAAGCAGATCGCCAACGGGGGGCCCGTTACGGTGACCCATCCCGATATCGAGCGCTTCTTCATGACCATCCCCGAGGCATCGCGGCTGGTGATCCAGGCCGGCGGCATGGCCGAGGGCGGCGAGGTGTTCATCCTGGATATGGGCGACCCCGTGAAGATCGTGGATCTGGCCCGCAGCCTCATCACGCTGTCGGGACTGCGCACCCCCGAGGATATAGCCATCGAGTTCGTGGGCCTGCGCCCCGGCGAGAAGATGTACGAGGAGCTGCTGATGGACGAGGAGAACACCCTGCCCACGAAGATGCGCTCCATCATGATATCAACCGGCAAGAGCGTGGGATTCGAGGAAGTCGAGGAAAAGCTCGGCCGCCTGCGGGCCATCATCGACGGCACCGACGAGGAGGCCCTGGCGGTGCTGGAGGAAGTAGTGCCCACCTATACGGTGACCAAGAACGAGAAGGAGGGGGTCTAGCATGGCCTCGTACGATTACCTGGTGGTAGGGGCCGGCCTGACCGGTGCCGTATTTGCCCATGAGGCTCGCAAGGCGGGGAAGAAGTGCCTGGTCATCGACAGGCGCGACCATATCGCCGGCAACGTGTACACCGAGGATGTCGAAGGCATACAGGTGCATCGGTACGGCGCCCATATCTTCCATACCTCCCTGAAGAACGTATGGGATTACGTGAACCGCTTCGCCGAGTTCAACAACTACGTGAACTCGCCGGTTGCCTATTACAAGGGCGAGGTGTACAACATGCCCTTCAACATGAACACCTTCAGCAAGATGTGGGGCGTGGTCACACCCGACGAGGCCCGGGCGAAGATCGACGAGCAGATCGCCCTGGAGGCCATAGGCAAGCCCGCCAATCTGGAGGAGCAGGCGCTCTCGCTGGTGGGGCGCGATATCTTCGAGAAGCTGGTGAAGGGCTACACCGAGAAGCAATGGGGCCGCGATTGCCGCGAGCTGCCCGCTTCCATCATAAAGCGCCTGCCGTGCCGTTTCACCTACGACAACAACTACTTCAACGACCGCTACCAGGGCATTCCCATGGGCGGCTACACCAAGATGGTGCAGAACATGCTGGAAGGGGTGGAGGTGCGCCTGAACACGGAGTACCGCGACCTCATAGCCGAGCAGCCGGATATCGCCGAGCGCATCATCTACTGCGGGCCCATCGACGACTTCTACGATTTCAAGCTGGGCAAGCTGGAGTACCGCAGCCTGCGCTTCGAGACCGAGACGCTGCCCGAGAAGAACCACCAGGGCGTGGCCGTGGTGAACTACACCGAGCGCGACATCCCCTATACCCGCATCATCGAGCACAAGCACTTCGAGTTCGGCGACCAGCCCTCCACGGTGATAACCCGCGAGTACCCGGCCGACTGGAAGCCGGGCGACGAGCCCTATTACCCCATCAACGACGAGCGCAACACCCAGCTGTACGAGCAGTACCGCAAGTTGACTGAAGGCGAGGGCAACGTGGTGTTCGCAGGGCGTTTGGGCGGTTACAAGTACTACGACATGGATAAGGTCATCGCCGCCGCCTTCGAATTGGTCGAGTCCGAGCTGGGCACGAAGCTGTAGCAGGCAGGAGGAAGGCGTGGACACCATGGCTCTTACCAAGAACCGCTTCGCGGTGCTGGCCCACCTGGCTGTGAACGGCGCGAGTTCCCAGCGGGCCATCGCCCGGGAAACCGGGCTCTCCCTGGGCACCGTGAACGGGGCCCTGCGCGAGCTGAAGGCTGCGGGCCTGGTGGATGCGGCGGGAAGCCCCACCGAGCTCGCCTTCGAGGCGCTTTCGCCCTATAAGGTGCAGAACGCCGTGATCATGGCGGCCGGCATGTCCACCCGCTTCGCGCCCCTTTCCTATGAACGGCCCAAGGGCGTGCTGAAGGTGCGGGGCGAGGTGCTGATAGAGCGGCAGATCCGCCAGCTGCAGGAGGCGGGCATCCAGGACATCATCGTGGTGGTGGGCTATATGAAGGAGCAGTTCTTCTACCTGGAGGACAAGTTCGGCTGCCGCATCGTGGTGAACGAGGAATACGCCGTGCGCAACAACAACTCCACGCTGATGCTGGTGCGGGAGGACCTGGGCAACACCTACATATGCTCGTCGGACAACTACTTCACCCAGAACGTCTTCGAGCCCTATGTGTACCAGGCCTACTATGCCGCCACCTTCTTCGAGGGGCCTACCGAGGAGTACCTGCTGGACACCGGCGCCGGCAACCGCATAACGGCGGTGCAGGTGGGGGGCAGCGATGCCTACGGCATGCTGGGCCATGCCTATTTCGACCGCAGTTTCTCGCAGCGCTTCTGCGAGATCCTGGTGGACGAGTACGGCAAGCCCGAGACGGCATCCCTGCTGTGGGAGGATATCTTCGCCGCCCATGTGTCCGAGCTGCCCATGGTGATGCGCCCCTATGATGAGGGCGTCATATGGGAATTCGATTCCCTGGGCGAGCTGCAGACCTTCGACGGGGCCTTCGTCGAGAACGTGGATTCGTCCATCCTCGACAACATCTGCGCCACCCTGGGGTGCCAACGGTCGGATATCCGGGGCATCAAGCCCATATGCCGGGGGCTCTCGAACCTGTCGTTCCGCTTCGTCGTAGGCGATGGCCGCTACGTCTACCGGCACCCCGGTGCGGGCAGCGAGGCCATCATCGACCGCCGGGCCGAGACGTTCTCGCAGGAGACCGCTTTCCGCCTGGGATTGGACGACACCTACATCCACGAGGACCCCGCCACCGGCTGGAAGATATCCCGCTACCTGCCCCAGTGCAAGAAACTCGACTACGGCGACCGGGACCAGGTGCGGGAGGTCCTGCGCATGATGCGCACCCTGCATGGATGCGGGGTGGAATCGGAGTTCGCATTCGATCTGTACGACAGGGCGCAGCGCATGCTGGACCTGATGGACGAGAGCCATCGGGCGTCGTTTCCGGATTTCCAGCCTCTCGACCAGTCCATCGCGGCCTTGGCCGACTACCTGCGGGATGAGGGCGGCCAGGCGTGCCTCTGCCATAACGACCTGTACGATACCAACCTGCTGGTGGCCGACGGCAGGGTGCATATGATCGACTGGGAGTATTCCGGCATGGCCGATTACGCCAGCGATCTGGGCACCTTCATCTGCTGTAGCCCTTATAGCCCCCAGGAGGTCCTGCAGGTGCTGGAGGGGTACTTCCAGCGGGAGCCCACGCAGCAGGAACTCGCCCACTGCCTGGCCTATACGGCTTTGGCCTCGTACCATTGGTTCATCTGGGCCCTGTACAAGGATGCCTGCGGCGCACCGGTGGGGGAGTGGCTGTACCTGTGGTACAAGTCTGCGAAGCTGTACAGCCGCAAGGCCGCAGAGCTCATCGGCCTTTAAGGCCGGCTATCATCTTCAGCGTATAGCCCACGCCGTTGTTGCGCAGGGTGTACAGGCCCTCCCTTGCCAGGGATCCGGCGTAGGGCAGCGTGCTGCCTGCGGGCTGCGGCAACCCGCGCAAGTCGGCGAACAGCCGTTTATCGGCAGGGGCGATGGCGGCGTCGTCCAGGACCCACGCGGCATCCAGGCGCTCGAAGGCCGCCGCGGCAGCTGCGCGCACCTCGTCGGTCATGCCCAGCTCGGCGGTGATGCCGCCCAGGTATTGGAACAGGCGGCGCACCATGGCGTCCATTACGGCGGGGTCGGTTACCTGCAGCCGCTCCAGCACGTCCATCATGGCCTGCCAGCGCTCCAGGGGCATCACGGTGCTGCGGCGCACGAAGGCGGCATGCTGCTCGGGCGTTTCCTCGCGATAGCAGTAGAAGGGCTCGTCCAGATAGGCGATGGCATCGGTCTGGCAGAAGGTCTCCACCAGGAAGGGATTGTCGGCCCAGCCGGCCCCCGGGTACTCGGGGAAGCGGATGTGCTTGCGCAGCAGGAAGTCGCGGCGGTACAGGGCCGACCAGATGGAGGGGTGATGGCTCAGCAGGTGCGGCGCCTCGCCTATGGCGAAGGGCTGGGCCTTCGGCTTCACCCGGTGGCGGTACGAGCAGTTCAGCCGCTTCTGGGCCGGGGTGTCGGGGTCGCAGATGCGCCAGTAAGGCGTCTTCACGATGTCGATGGGCCGGCTGAAGCGCCCGGCGAAGGCGGTCATGGCACGGTACATGTCCGGCAGCACCCAGTCATCGGGTTCCAGGATGGCCACCCAGGTGCCCCGCGCTTCGTCGATGCCCCGGTTGCAGGCCGATCCGTAGCCGCCATTGGGCCGGTCGATGACGCGGATGCGCCCATCGCGTTCGGCATGGGCCTGCGCGATGGTCAGGGTGTCGTCGGTGGAGCCGTCGTTTATCACCAGCACCTCCAGGTGCGCGAGGGTTTGGTCCTCGATGCTGGCCAGGGCCTGGTCGAGGAACGGCGCGGCGTTGTAGGCGGGCACGATGACCGATACCAGGGGCGCGGACTGCACGGCGGGGGCGTTGTCCTCGATGGTCACGTAGCCTTTCATCGGTGCCGCCCTCCTAGTCGGCCATGTGGCAGTAGGCGTCGCATACGGCTTCGACATCGCCTATCATGCGCATATGGCCCTTCTCGATCCACACGGCCTTCTGGCACACGCGCTGCACCTGCTCGATGCTGTGCGATACGAACAGCAGCGTGGTGCCGTGCTCGTTCACCAGCTCGGCTATGCGCGCCTCGCACTTCTCCTGGAAGCGGTAGTCGCCCACCGAAAGCGCCTCGTCCACCACCAGGATATCCGGGATGGTGGCCGTTGCCACCGAGAACGCCACGCGGGCCACCATGCCCGACGAGTAGTTCTTCATGGGCATGTCCAGGAATTCGCGCACCTCGGCGAAGTCCACGATATCGTCGAAGCGCTCCCGGATGAACTCGCGGCTGTAGCCCAGCAGCGCGCCGTTCAGGTATATGTTCTCGCGGGCCGTCAGCTCCATGTCGAAGCCGGCGCCCAGCTCGATCAAAGGGGCGATGGTGCCGCCGATGGCCACGCGCCCGCTGGAGGGCTCCATCACGCCGGCGATGATCTTCAGCAGGGTGGATTTGCCCGAGCCGTTGGTGCCCACGATGCCGTATTGCTCGCCGCGGTTCACCACGAAGTCGATGTCCTCCAGGGCCATGAACTTCTTGAAGTGCAGCTGGCGCTTCGCGATCTTGATGAAGTACTCCTTCAAGTTGGTCAGCTGCTCCGAGGCGATGTTGAACATCATGGAGACGTGGTTTATGACGATGATGGGTTCGGTCATGGCTGTCCTATATATGCAGGATGAACTTGTTCTGGGTCTTGCGGAACACGATGAAGCCCACTAGGAAGGTGATGGCCGCCATGGCGATGCAGATGAGGCATTCCGGGCCGCCGGGGTTGATGTCCCACATCATGATGTCGCGGAAGAACTGCACGTAGTGGTACATGGGGTTGAACTGCATGACGGTCTGCATCCAGCCCGCCAGCATGTCGTAGGGGTAGAACAGCGGCGTGGCGTAGGTCCAGGCGGTGATGACCACCGTCCACAGATGGTGCACATCGCGGAAGAACACCGTGAGGGCCGACAGCAGGAGCCCCAGCCCCACGCAGAACACCGTGACGCACAGCACCAGGAAGGGCAGCCCCCACAGCGCGTTGATAGAGGGCACGATGCGGAAATAGAGCATCACGGCCGCCGCCGCTATCAGCGACAGCGCGAAGTTCACCAGTTCGAAGGTAACCTTCTCCAGCGGGAAGATCATCTTCTCGATGCGGATCTTTTTGATGAGCGATTGCGCCTCGAGAATGGAGGTGACGGCGCCGGTGGTGGAGCGGCTCATGTAGTCGAACAGGATGGTACCCAAGATCAGGTACACCGGGAAGTTCTCTATCTGGAAGCGGAACATGTACGAGAACACGGCCGCCATCACGATCATCATGAGCAGCGGGTTCAGGATGGACCACAGCACTCCCAGGGCGCTGCGGCGGTATTTCAGCTTGAAGTCGCGGCTGACGAGGGATTCCAGCACGAAGAGGTTGTGCTTGAACTCGCTTCCCCGCGTCGGCTTCTTCAGCGCCTCGAAGGCGGCGTCGGTGTCGACCGCCTGGGCGGAGGGCTGCTGGTTGGTTTCTACCGTATCCATAGCGGCTTATTATAGCGCACCTGGGAACCATGGCTGGCCGCTTCGGCTTGGATGGGGCAAACCTTGGTTGTCCGGCCCCGTTCGGGCGGGGTGTCCAGTCGCTCGGACAGTCCTGCTTTGGCGAAAAGCCCACTGGGCTTTTCGCGTCGTGCGGAACTCGCTTTGTGGACACCCCGCCCGAACGGGGCCTGCGTCTCCGGACAATCCTCGCCTTCGGCTTCGGAACTCGCTTTGCGGACGCCCTGCCCGAACGGGG
>CANOBU010000044.1 GCA_947564425.1 uncultured Eggerthellaceae bacterium | reverse complement strand
CGGGCCTCCCGGGAGGCGCCGGCTGCCGCTGCACCCGCCGAGGATGGCGGCTGGAGCCAGGCGGCGCTCGACGAGGCGCACCTGCAGCACAGCCAGGCTCCCCGCGGCTCGGGCTACATCATCATGGCCGGCTATCCCCGCATCGACCACAGCCGCCCGAAGCCCGTGCTGGAGCCGGAGCGCTACAAGGCCCTGCTGAAGCAGGAGCAGCGGCGCTTCGGGGCCCTGGAGCTCGAGATGTACCGCAAGCGGGTGCCGCTCATGCTGATGTACGAGGGCTGGGACGCCGCCGGCAAGGGCGGCAACATCAAGCGGGTGGCCCAGGCCATCGACGCCCGGGCCTATACCGTGTTCCCCTCGCCGGCCCCCACCAAGCCGGAGCTGCTGCATCCGTTCCTGTGGCGCTATTGGACGCGCCTGCCCAAAGCGGGGCACGTGGGTATATACGACCGCAGCTGGTACGGGCGCGTGCTGGTGGAGCGCGTGGAGGGCTTCGCCAGCCCCGAGGAATGGGGGCGGGCCTACGACGAGATAAACGGCTTCGAGCTGCAGCTGGTGCAATGGGGCGCCGTGCTGCTGAAGTTCTGGGTCGATATAACGCCCGAAGAGCAGCTGCGGCGCTTCGAGGCCCGCCGGGACGACCCCGCCAAGGCCTGGAAGATCACCGACGAGGATTGGCGCAACCGCGGGAAATACCCCCAGTACAAGCAGGCCGTCGACGATATGTTCCGCCTCACCTCGACGGAATTCGCGCCCTGGACGGTGCTCGAGAGCGATGACAAGCGCTATGCCCGGGTGCAGGCGCTGCGCATCGTGAACGATGCCCTCGAGGCGCGCCTGCGGGGAGGCGGTGCCTGATGGCGCGGTCGCACCAAGCCCCGCCCGGCGTCGAGGCCAGCGCCCGGAAATATTTGGATGCGCTGCCCCGCGAGGCATCCCATCCCGTCGCCGTGCAGCGCAGCTCGTGGCGCATGGTGTTCGTCATAGCGGTGCTGGTGCTGCTGGTGTCGGTGGCCGCCCTGGGCTCCATCGCCCTGAGCTATTTCCTGGGCCAGCAGAAGTACAATGCGCTCTCGCACCACCTGGACGCCACCAGCGAGGCCGCCCAGGCCGACCCCCTGCTGGCCACGGTGGATTGGAAGGGGCTTTTGGAGGCCAATCCCGATACCGTCGCCTGGGTGTACATCCCCAATACCGATATCAACTACCCTGTGGTGCGCGGTGCCGACAACGAGTACTACCTCAGCCACGATTTCGACGGCACCCAGGGCTGGCTGGCCAGCTTCGGCACCGTATTCATGGATTACCGCGATGTGCCCGATTGGACCGACCAGGCCTACTTCTTCTACGGGCACCACATGAACGACGGCTCCATGTTCGCCGACATAGCCGCCATGGCCGACCAGGGCTTCTTCGACAGCGCCCGCACCATCTACCTGTATTCCCCGGCGGGCAACTTCAAGCTGCGCAGCTATTCGCTCATCCACTGCAGCGCCGACGACCCCCTGGTGCAGGTGATGTTCCCGTCGGAAGAGGCCCTGGCCGCCTACGTGCAGGACAAGATGGACCGCTCCATCGTGCAGGCGGGGCAGGTGCCGGCGGCCGATGCCATCGGGAAGTCCTTCGCGTTCTCCACGTGCGATAACTATTCCATGGGGCGCTATGTGCTATTCTCCTACATCGAGGAAACCACCGTGTTCAACCTGCGCCAGGATGCCGCATCGCCCTCGGGGAATGCGCGCGCCGCGGGGCGGGGCACTTCGGATCGTTAAGGGGGAGCCATGGCCGAGAACACCGCGGCAGAGCAAGCGCCGGTCACCTATGCCGATGCCGGCGTGGACATCGTAGAGGGCGCCCGGGCGGTAGATGCCATCAAGGGAAGCGTCCATTCGACCTACCGCAGCGAGGTGGTGGGCGATATCGGCGGCTTCGGCGGCCTGTTCTCCATCGCCGCCGCCAAGGATATGGAAGACCCGCTGCTGGTATCGGGCACCGACGGCGTGGGGACGAAGCTGAAGGTGGCCGAGCTCGCGGGCATCCACGACACCATCGGCATCGATCTGGTGGCCATGTGCGCCAACGACATACTGGCCACGGGGGCCGATCCCTTGTTCTTCCTCGACTACATCGCCGTGGGCAAGCTCGACGCCGGCTTCGTCGCCTCGGTGGTGGAGGGCATCGCCGAGGGCTGCCGCCAGGCCGGCTGCGCGCTGATCGGCGGCGAGATGGCCGAGCACCCCGGCGTGATGGAGCCGTCCGACTACGACGTGTCCGGGTTCTGCGTGGGCATCGTCGACCGCCCGGCCATGCTGGACCCCGCCAAGGTGCGGCCCGGCGACGTGCTGGTGGGGCTGCCCTCGTCGGGGCTGCATTCCAACGGCTATTCCCTGGCGCGCAAGGTGTGCCTGGAGGGCCTGGACCGGGAAGCGGCCCTGGCCCCCTGCGACGGGCTGGGGGGCCTCAGCGTGGCCGAGGCCCTGCTTCAGCCCACCGTGATATACGTGAAGCCGGTGCTCAAGGTCCTGCGCTCGCATCCGGGTGCCGTGCGCTCCCTGGCCCATATCACCGGCGGCGGCATAACCGAGAATCTCAACCGGGCCCTGAACGGCGCCGTCGATGCCGTGGTGCGCCTCGGCTCCTGGGAGGTGCCGCCCATCGCCGCTTACACCTGCGCGCGGGCCGCCTTGGACGAGGCCGAGGCGCTTAAGACCTTCAACATGGGATTGGGCATGGTGCTGGCGGTCGACCCCGCGCAGGCGCAGGGCGTGATAGCGGCCCTGCGCGATTCCGGCGTTGCGGCCGTGCAGGTGGGCTGCGTGGAAGAGGGTACCGGCCGGGTGCGCTACGAGGAAGCCGGCGCCCTGCTGGGCCGCGGATAGGGGGCATGCATGGGCGAGCCGTTGAAGATAGCCGTGCTGGTGTCGGGCAGCGGCACCAACCTGCAGGCGATCCTGGATGCCGCCGCCGAAGGGCTGCCGGTGCAGGTGGTCCTGGTGGTGGCATCGCGCCCCGACGCCTACGGCATCGAGCGGGCCCGCGCTGCGGGCGTGCCGGTGCTGGTGATGAATCGCGACAAGTACGCCGACCCCGAGGCGGCCGATGCCGAGATAGCCGCGGCCGCGCGGCAGGCCGGTGCCCGCTACATCGTCATGGCCGGGTATATGCGCAAGGTCACGCCGGTGCTCCTGAGGGCATTCCCCGACGCCGTGGTGAACCTGCATCCGGCGCTGCTGCCGTCGTTCAAGGGCGCCCATGCCATCCGGGACGCCTTCGATGCGGGGGTGAAGGTGACGGGCGTCACCGTGCATTTCGCGAACGAGGATTACGATAAGGGCCCCATAATCGCCCAGCGGGCGGTTCCGGTGCTGGAGGGCGATACCCTGGATGGGCTGGAAGCGCGCATCCACCAAGAGGAGTACCGCATCTACCCGGAGGTGCTGCGGCTGCTCGCCGAAGGGCGCGTGAGCGTGGGGGCGGACGGAAAGGTTGCCATCGATGGATAGGGAAGCACTGCAGAGCATCATAGGCGCGCTCGAGTCGGGAAGGAAGCCCGTGCTGGACACGGCGCAGGTGCCCGCTTTCGGCGAGGACGCCGCGGCCGGCAACGGGCATCTGGGGCCGGCGGCCCTGGCGGCCATCGCCGACAGCCTGACGGCTGCGGACATCCCCACCTTCAAACGGGCCCTGCGGGCCATGGACGAGGGGGATCTGGCATGGCTCGGCTTCAAGGTGGTCTACGACCCGGCCGCCGCCGTGGCCAACGTGGACAACGAGGTGACGAAGAAATACGGCGAGCAGGGTTCGGCCGACGGCGAGCCCCTCGTGTTCTTCTGCAACGATGCGAAGGAGATCGTATCGCCCCGCGAGCCGTCGCCCCGCGATATCTTCCAGATGAAGGACGTCACCCGCGGACCCTCCATGCACAACGAGCAGTTCGACGGCCTCATCTGGGCCAGCGTGCCTTTGTTCGAGCCGGTACGCGTGTGGCTGCTGGGGGCCTCGGACGTGGCCTGCGAGCTGGCGCCGCTGGCGCAGCATGTGGGGTTCGAGGTGACGGTCGTCGATTACGACCCCGCCTATCTGAATGCCGGGCGCTTCCCCGGCGCCGAGCGCATCCTGCTTTCCGGCGGCAGCTTCGACGGCCTGGCCGACCTTGCGGCAAGCCCCGCCGATTACGTCTGCGTGCTCACCCGGGGCCACATGTTCGACCCCGAGGCCTGCGTGTGGGCGCTGGCCAACGACGTGGCCTACGTGGGCATGATGGGCTGCGCCGGCAAGAACTCCACGGTGCACGACCTGGTGATCCAGCGGGGTGCCACCGAGGAGGGCTGGGAGTCCATCAAGCGGCCCATCGGCCTGAAGTTCGGTGCGAAGACGCCGGCCGAGCTGGCCATAGCCATCGTGGCCGAGCTGATCGACGTGCGCTACCGGCAGCGCTACTCCCAGGAGGCCCGCGACCGCCACGAGGCATCCCTGGGCCGCTAAGCGCTAGTGTTTTCTTGTGGCTTTGCTGGGCGACGGGCGGAGGTATGCCGATTCGCTCGGACAGTCCTGCTTTGGCGAAAGGCCCACTGGGCCTTTCGCGTCGTGCGGAACTCGCTCGGTCGGCATACCTCCGCCTGTCGCGTGCGAACCTTTTCGACAGGAAGATTCTCTGATGCCTGCGGAAGCGGTGCATCCCGTTCCTTCATCGGTTGCCTCAGGGGTGCGAATCCATTAAAGTGGGTTCATCGTTTCTCCATATACGGACGGAGGGAAGACGCCCATGAAGAAGAAGCTCCTCGCATTCCTGTTGACTGCGGCTCTGGCTGCGGGCCTGTGCCCGGCCGCCGCCTTCGCAGCCCCGGCGGCAGCCCCGGGCGACGGCCTGATGGCCGCCCAGGTGGAAACGCCCCTGAACGCCGCCGTTGCCGACCCGACCTGCATGCTTGTCGATAAGGCGGGCAACCTGTGGCAGTGCACCTCCGCCGGCGCGCCGGTATCGATGGTGTGGGAGAAGTACAGCGCATTCTACGATCAGAAGAGCATCGTGAAGAAGATTTTCGTCGCTGCCGACGTGGCCACGTACAACCGCCAGGCCAAGTACTCCTACAAGCTCTCTTCGGGAAACGTCTCCTCGACCACCCAGCTTCTCAACAACGGCTTCTCGAAGGTGACCGAGCTGCATTTCCTGACCGGTGCCAACGGTCTGAGCGCCTGCAGGACCCTTCCCGCAGACGCCTTCTCTAATTGGAGCAACCTGCAGACCATCGTGAACTTCGACAAGACTCAGGTTGCCTCGATAGCGAAGAACCAGTTCTCCTACACCGGCCTGCGTTCCATCGTGCTGCCTAAGGCTTGCAAGACCGTATCGACCTACGCGTTCTCCAGCTGCGCCTCCCTGACCTCGGTGGATGCCTCCAAGTCGCAGGTGACCTCCATCGGCACCTACGCCTTCAGCCGCTGCACCGCTTTGAAGACCGTCAGCCTGCCCACCACGCTCAAGACCCTGAACAACTATGCCTTCAATGGCTGTGCCAAGCTGACGGCGGTGAAGAACCTGAACAAGACGCGCATCGCCACCGTGAAGAAGGGTGCCTTCTACGGGTGCGCGGCTCTGAAATCCATCGCGCTGCCGAACACCTGCAAGACCCTCGGCGACGATGCCTTCTGGGATTGCAAGAAGCTCTCGAAGATCACCCTGGGATCGAAGACCACCACCGTGGGCGCTTGGGCCTTCCGCAACTGCAAGTCGCTGAAAAGCATCGTCTTGCCGGCCACCTGCAAGAAGGTCGGCAGCTTCGCCTTCAGCAACTGCTCCTCGCTGAAGAAGGTCACCATGAAATCGAAGAGCGTCGTGCGCAACGCGAAGAAGGCGAGCTACTACATGGATGACGTCTTCTTCAAGACGCCCATCGCCAAGAAGAAGGGCGGCACGGCGCGGATCTACGTGCCCAAGTCGGTGCTTTCCAAGTACAAGAGCAAGAGCTACAGCAACAAGTGGCACTACATCAGCCCCAGCCGCTTCCGCGGCATCTAGGGCATCCGATACAAGCGGATCCTTCGAGCGCCCGGGCCTGCAGGTCCGGGCGCTTCTCCTTCGCATCCATGCGCTTACCTTGGAGACCGGCCGGATGCCCTGCCGATTATTTGTGTCGGCAAACCAAAACTGATATCA
Source organism: uncultured Eggerthellaceae bacterium (assembly GCA_947564425.1). Taxonomy (GTDB): domain Bacteria; phylum Actinomycetota; class Coriobacteriia; order Coriobacteriales; family Eggerthellaceae; genus UBA9715. Next base: position 6,177 of record CANOBU010000044.1, on the reverse strand, counting down.
TCTAATAGCTTATGGGCCGCTTAGACGAATCCACATGCAGCAGAAGCGGCAGAGGGAAGGAACAAAATGGACGAGACCGGGGTAATGGCTCTTCTGGACGAGCTATCCATCCTGTTGGAGGACGCGAAGCCCGTGGGCTTCGGCAGGAACAGCAGCCTGCGCCAGGTGGACATCGACGCCGCCTTCGAGATCATGGACGAGATACGCGATACGTTCCCGAGCGAATTCGCCCAAGCCCGCCAGATCGTCCGCGAGCGCCAGGGCCTGCTGGACGACGCCGATGCCGAGGCCAGCCGCATGGTGGAGGATGCCCGCTCCCAGGCCATGACCATCGCCAGCGAGCAGGAGATCGTGCGCATCTCCCAGCAGCAGGCCGACCAGATCATCGCCGATGCCCGCGAGAACGAGCGCCAGACCCGCGCCGGCGCCGAGGATTACGCCGACGAGGTGTTCGGCCATGTGGAGCAGAGCCTGGAGACGCTGCTGAACAACGTGCAGCGCTGCCGCGACCGCCTGAATGCCACCTCGATGCGCTAGCATGGGCGATACAACCATCAAGATCCCGGCAGAGCTCTTCGCCACGGCGGAGAGCTCTCGTTTCCAGGGCACCATCGAGGTGCCCTGCCTGCAGGCGGGCCCCGATACCTACCGCTTCGCCGAGCCGCTGCCCTGGTCGGTCGATGTCACCAACACCGGTTCGGCCTTCCTGGTGGCGGGCACGGTGAGCGGCACGGGCGAGGTGGCCTGCTCGCGCTGCCTGGAGCCCGTGGCCTACGATTTCTCCGGCGATATCGAGGGCTACTTCCTGATGGACGAAGGGGATGCGGCGGCCTTCGAGGGGGACGAGGATGCGCCCGGCGAAGACGAGTTCGACCTGCTCCCCGCCGACCATGTGATCGACTTGGAGCCGCTCATCTTGGCGGCGCTCATCGTGGACGCCCCGTCGCTTCCCCTGTGCGACGAGGGGTGCAAGGGCCTGTGCCCCGCCTGCGGCGCCGACCTGAACGAGGGTCCCTGCGGCTGCGGCAAGCCCGCGGACGTGGCGGAGTTCGACAAGGCCGCCAACCCGTTCTCGGTCCTGGCCGACTACGACTTCAGCGACAACTGACCCACCGGGTGAAGGGGTTCCGCCGTTTCCCGGTTATCGCTTGCAACGGCTTCGGGGCTTTGGTACTATTCCGTTTTGCGTGTTTGTAGCAAGACCGCCCGCACCCAGGGCGGAAAACCATAAGAAGGAGCATGAGCCATGGCAGTACCCAAACAACGAATGGGCCGTATCCGCACCCATACCCGCCGCAGCACCCACGACCGCATCGATGCGCCCTCGCGCAGCGTGTGCCCCCAGTGCGGCGAGGTGAAGCTGCCCCATCGCGTGTGCCCGACCTGCGGTTACTACAAGAACCGCGAAGTCGTGGACGTCGACAACGACTAGCCCTGCGGTTTCCAGAGCTTTCGGACCTCCTGCGCCCCCGGGCACCAGCAGGAGGTTCTTCTGTATACGGGCCCGGTGAGCCGGGCGCCGGCGACGAGAGGAGAGGACTGTGGCTGAGAAGGTGACGGTGGCGGTCGATGCCCTGGGCGGCGACAACGCGCCGGCGGCGGTGCTGGAGGGCGTCGATGCCGCGCTGGCGGCCGACCCCGACCTGATGGTGATCCTCTGCGGGCCTGCCGACACGGTGGAGGCGTTCGCCGCATCCCGCGAGCGCTGCGCCGCCGTGGCGACCACCGAGGAGATATCCATGGCCGAGCATCCGGCCCAGGCCGTGCGCGCCAAGAAGGACTCGTCGCTGGTGGTCGCCTGCCGCCAGGTGAGCGAGGGCCGGGCCCAGGGGTTCTTCTCGGCCGGATCCACCGGCGCCTGCCTGGCCGCCGGCACGCTGGTGATGGGGCGCATCAAGGGCGTGAAGCGCCCGGCGCTCGCGACGGTGGTGCCTTCGCCGGTGAAGCCCTGCATCCTGTGCGATGTGGGCGCCAATGCCGACTGCAAGCCCGAGTACATCCTGCAATTCGCCCAGATGGCCTGCATCTACGCCCGGGAGGTGCTGGGGGTGGCCCAGCCGCGGGTGGGCCTGCTGAACATCGGCGAGGAGGACGAGAAGGGGAGCGCGCTGGCCCAGGAGGCCAACCGCCTGCTGCGCGACCAGCTGCCGTCCTTCGCCGGAAACGCCGAGGGGCGCGATGTGATGGGCGGCTCCTTCGATGTCATCGTGACCGACGGGTTCACGGGCAATGTGTGCCTGAAGACACTCGAAGGCACCGCCGGGGTGCTGTTCAAGGCGCTGAAGGGCATCATGATGTCGTCGCTGAAGGCCAAAGCGGGGGCCCTTGCCCTGAAGGACGGCCTGAAGGGCCTTATGGCGCAGGTCGATCCGGACCGCTTGGGCGGGGCGCCGCTTCTGGGCGTGCAGGGAGCCTGCATCGTGGGCCATGGCTCCTCCAACGGCAGGGCCGTCGCCAACGGCATAGGGGCGGCGGCGGATTTCGTCCGCTCCGGCGTTTCTGAATATATCGCGCAAACCGTGCGGTGATGCCCCGGCGCCCCTCCTTTGCTTTACAATCGGGGGACGGGTCGTGGCGACCCGGGATGAGACGGCGCAATAGCCTGTTCCCAGCGCAAGGCCCTTGCCCTGCGAACATGCTGATTGCGCCCTTCGGCATTTGGATTGAGGATGGGATCTTGAACGACGAGCAACGAAGGAGCTATGAGGCCGCCGAGGCCATCATCGGCCATCATTTCGAGAACAAGCAGCTGCTGCTGTCTGCCATAACGCATCCGTCGGCCAACGAGGGCCGCGCCGTGCGCTATTCGTATGAGCGCCTAGAATTCCTGGGCGACAGCATCCTTGGCGCCATCGTGGCGTCCCAGGCATTCAACCGCTACCACGACCTGGACGAGGGCGGCCTCACCCGCATAAAGGTGGCGCTGGTGTCGGGTTCGCACCTCTCCGAGGTAGCGGCCGACCTGGGCCTGGCCGATGTCATCATGTTCGGCTCGTCGGAGCAGGGCACCGGCAAGCGCGGCCTGCAATCGGCGCTGGAGAACGTCTACGAGGCCATCGTGGCGGCGCTGTACCTGGACGGCGGCATCGCCGCGGCCGAGGAGTTCGTGGAGCGCACCCTTATCGGGCGCATGTCGCTCGATCTGGCCAAAGAGCCCGAGAACCCCAAGAGCGCCCTGCAGGAGAAGCTGCAGGAGGACGGCATCACCCCCACCTACCGGCTGGTGGAGACCCAGGGACCTCCCCACGACCGCACCTTCGTGGCGCAGGTCTTCGCCGGCGACCAGGGCCTCGCCCAGGGCGTGGGGCGCACCAAGAAGGAAGCCGAGAGCCGGGCTGCGAAGTCCACCCTGGCGCGCCTGGGCGAGTTCTTCGGCCTGGGCATGTCGGAGGATGACCGCGTGGAGCGCGTGAGGGGCCAGCAGCAGGCCCGCGTGGACAAGGTGGCCGCCCAGGCCCAGGCGAAGGTGGCCCAGGCCCAGGCCCGCGCCGCCGAACGCAACGAGAAGGAGCGCAAGCGCCAGCAGAAGAAGCAGCGCTCCGCCGCCGACAACCAGGAAGAATAGCCGCGCCGTGTACCTGAAATCGCTGATACTGAAGGGGTTCAAATCCTTCGCCGACAAGAGCGTGCTGTCGCTGGAGCCGGGCATCACGGCCATCGTGGGCCCCAACGGCTCCGGCAAATCGAACATATCCGATGCCGTGCTGTGGGTGCTGGGCGAGCGCTCGGCCCGCAACCTGCGCGGCCAGGCCATGGAGGACATCATCTTCGCAGGCTCCGCCGCCCGCAAGGCGGTGTCGGTGGCCGAGGTCGACCTGGTGCTCGACAACTCCGACCATACGCTGCCGGTGGAGTTCGACGAGGTGGTCATAACCCGGCGCATGTACCGTTCCGGCGAGTCGGAGTACCTGGTGAACGGCGTGGTGTCGCGCCGCCTGGACGTGCTGGACATCTTGCACGACACGGGCCTGGGCACCGGCACCCATTCCATCATCTCGCAGGGCAGCCTGGATTCCATCCTGCAATCGAAGCCCGAGGACCGCCGCGCCCTCATCGAGGAGGCCGCCGGCGTCCTGAAGCACAAGCAGCGCAAGGAGAAATCGGCTCGGAAGCTCGAGGCCATGGACAACCACCTGCTGCGCGTGAGGGACGTGGCCGGCGAGGTATCGCGGCAGCTGGGCCCCTTGGAGCGCAAGGCGAAGCGCGCCGAGGCCTACAAGGAGGTCTCGGCCCAGCTGGCCTCCGTCAAGCTGGCCCTGGCCGTGGACGACCTGCGCATCCTGCAGACGCGCTGGGATGCCGTATGCGCCGCCGAGAAGGAGGCTGCGGCATTTGTGGAGGAGCATCGCAGCGCCGTGGCGGCCGCCGAGCAGAAGGTGAGCGATTTCCAGGAGCTGATGAAGCGGGAATCCGAGGATGCCAGCGAGTTGGCCCGCCACCAGCGCCGGGCAGCCAACCTGACCGAGCGCCTGGACAGCGCCGATATGCTGCTGCGGGAGCGGCGGCGCGCGGCCGTGGCCGCCGATGGCGACCTGCGCGCGGCCATAGAGGAGGCCCGGACCGAGGCGCGGCGCCTGGAAGGCGAGCTGGAGCAGGCGCGGTCGAACCTGCAGCAGACGTCCGCCGCCCTCGAAGAGGCCGCAGCCCGCTCGCAGGAGCTGGCATGCGGCAAGGGATCGCTGGAAGAGGCGTCCCGCAACCTGCAGGCGCAGATAGAGGACCTTGCGAACCGCCTGCAGCAATGCGAGCGCGAGGCCGATGACGCGCGCCGCCGCCGCGAGTCGCTGCAGGAGGGCATGGCCGACGGCCTGGCCCATATGAAGCTGGTCGAGGCCCGCCGCTCGGAGCTGGCGGCCGACCTGCAGGGGGCCAAGGATGCCGAGGCTGCGGCCGCATCCCGGCGCGATGAGACCCGCACCACCCTGCAGAGCCTGGAAGAGCGCCATGGCGCCGTGCAGCAGAGCCTCACCGAGCGCTTCACCGAGAAGGAGCAGGCCCAGGAGGCCCGCGATGCCCGCCGCGCCGAGGTGGCGGCCGCCCAATCGTCCATCGAGGCGCTGGAGGCGGCCATCCGAACCCGCACCGAGGAGGACCCCGCGCTCTCGTGGCTGCTGGACAACGCCGGGGATATCGTGGGGGAATTAAGGCCGCTGTCGGCCGGATTGAAGGTGGAGGGCTCCCTGGAGGCGCTGGTCGAGGCGCTTCTGGGCGAGGACCTCTCGGCCTTGGCCGTGCATGATCGCCCGGCGGCCCTGAAGATAGCCGCCAGCCTGCGCGAGGCCGCCCGCCCCGGCGATGTGTCGGTGGTGGTGGGGGAGGCGGCTGCGGCACCCGACGCCGCCCGCTGCGCCGGCGGCAAGCCCCTGTCGGGGCTTTTGGGGTACCCCCCGGCGCTCGAGCCCGCCGTGCGGGCCCTGCTGGGCGATGTGGTGGTCGTGGACACGGTGGAAGAGGCGTTCGGCGCCCAGCAGCAGGCACCGGAGCCCTTCCGGTTCATCACCCGGGACGGATGCGCCTTGTGGCCCAACGGCAAGATGCGCGTATTCGGCAGCAGCGAGGGCGCCGACGAGGGCGTCCTGGCCCGGGAGCGCCGCCTGGACGAGGCGCGCCGTCTGCTGGAGGCGCGGCAGGGCGCCTTCGAAGACGCCGAGGGCCGCCTGGCGGGCGCCGAGGAAGCCTACCGCACGGTGCAGGCCGAGAGCCTCTCCGTGAGCCAGGAGCTCGCGAACCACCGCGGCGTGTGCGCGGCTGCCGAGTCGGAATACGAGCGCGTGGCGGCGCGTCTTGCCGCCGTGGAATCGGAAGCCGAGGCCATAGAGGGCCAGATAGCCGATGCCCGCAAGACGGTGGACGAGCTGCGCCCCGAGATGGAGGCTGCCGATGCCCTGCTGGAGCAGCTGTCCCGGGACAGGGCGTCGCTTTCCGCCCAACGCGACGAGAAGCGCGAGGAGGCCGGCCCCCTGCGCCGCCGGGCCGAGGAATTGGCGGAAGCGTACAGCGAGGCGCGCATGACCGAGACGAAGTACGCCGAGCGCAAGACCTATGCCGAGCGCATGGTGCAGGCCCGCGAGCAGAGCATGGCCCAGGCCCGCGCCGATGCCGCCGCCGCTGCCGGGGCCCTGGAGGGCAAGGCCGTGGCCGTGGCCCGGGGCGGGGCGCTGCTGGATGTGCTGGGGG
>CANOBU010000043.1 GCA_947564425.1 uncultured Eggerthellaceae bacterium | reverse complement strand
GGATCAGCTCGCCCACCGTGCGGATGCGGCGGTTGCCGAAGTGGTCGATGTCGTCCACCTGATAGCCCGGCTCGCCGTTGTGCAGGGCCGTGATGTAGCGCATGGTGCGCACGATGTCGTCATCGGTCAGCGTGGAGGAGTCGTTGTCCGGGTCCTCCTCGAGCTTCTTGTTTATCTTGTAGCGGCCCACCTTGGCCAGGTCGTAGCGCTGCGGGTTGAAGAACAGGCCGTCGAGCAGCGTGCGGGCCGAATCCAGCGTGGGGGGCTCGCCCGGGCGGAAGCGCTTGTACAGCTCGATGAGGGATTCCTCGCGGGTGGTGGCGGGGTCGCGGTCGAGGGTGCGCAGGATCATCTCGGAGTCGCCCAGGAGCTCGATGATCTCCTCACGGGTCTCGGCCAGGCCCAGGGCGCGCAGCAACAGGGTGGCCGGTTGCTTGCGCTTGCGGTCGATGCGCACGTGCAGCACATCGCGCTTGTCGGTCTCGAACTCCAGCCAGGCGCCGCGGCTGGGGATGATCTTCGCATTATATATAGTGCGGTCGGAGGTCTTGTCGGGCTCGGCGCTGAAGTACACGCCCGGCGAGCGCACCAGCTGCGACACCACGACGCGCTCGGTGCCGTTGATGATGAAGGTGCCGCGGGGGGTCATCAGCGGGAAGTCGCCGACGAACACCTCCTGCTCCTTTATCTCGCCGGTCTCCTTGTTGATGAAGCGGATCTCGACGAACAGGGGCGCCTGGTACGAGACGTCCTTCTCCTTGCACTCGTCCACCGAGTACTTCGGGTCGCCGAACTGGTGCTTGCCGAACTCCACGCACATGTCCTTCGTGGAGTTCTCGATGGGGCTGATGTCCTTGAAAGCCTGCTCAAGGCCTTCGGTGATGAACCATTCGAAGCTGTCCGTCTGGATGCCGATCAGGTTGGGCACATCCATGACGTCGGGAATCTTCGCAAACGAGCGACGCTCCCTATAGATGCTGGTAGAAGCAGCTTTCTTGCTCTTTGCCACGAGCCTGTTCCTCCTTCGCAATCACGCCGTTTTCCGCAAAAATGCACAGTTTTTCAAACTATTACGGTAAAGGCACGAAGTCAAGGAAAATTTTTAGCAACTATGGATGTTTGCTGTATTTTTGTATGTTGAGCAGGGCTGACATCCTTATGGAGTTTCCATTCGGAGGATGGCGTAGCAGGGGCAATGTTCCCGCGGCAGAGGCACCATCCCCGGAGCGGGAGCGCCATCCCCGCGGCAGGAGTACTGCTCCACCGCTCCCCTCCCTCCTTTCGCTTTCTTCCTCCCTCTCTACCGGATTCTCTCCTCTTCCTCCCCCTTTACCCCTTCCTCCCTTCTGGAATTTCCGACAGCGGTCCGCGCAAATCCTGCAGCAACCTGCTTTGTTCCCATTTTTCAGCTTTCAGTGGTCACTATCGCAACTTTTTAGAGCAGTTTCAGCTTCAAACGAGGCCGCAGAGCATGTTGTCGAGTGGCGCCCCGAGCATTTGCCCAGGTGGCCTTCTTCGCAGCTGCCGGAACAAGCCTCTCTGACTGCCTTCGAGCTCTAAAAAGTTGCGATAGTGACCATTGAAGCGGCAAATTCAGAAAGTAACGAGTCATCAGACGGCCTACTGGCCTACCGGCCTACTGGCCTACCGGCCTACTGGCCTACTGGCCCGGCAGTATAAGCCCGGAGAAGAAACCCGGGTCCAAGACCACTCTGGCAAGCTCGCGTTTCTTAGCCTCGAAACCCTGGGAGCGGATGCGCATACGGCGCCCGAGCGCGACAGCGAGCGCGCCGACGATGCGCTCCCTATCGGCCGGCTGCTTTATCTCGCGGTTCGTCACCGTTATCACATCGTAGCCCAAAGACTTCAAGAGGTTGCGCCGGCGGGAGTCGTAGGCGATCCTTTCCTCCCCGGTATGCCACTGATTGCTGTCGTACTCGATGGCTACCCTCTCATCGCGCCAGAGCATATCCGCGCGCAGGCAGCGGCGCCCGAAAGTCCGGGCCATCTTCGGCGGCAGCTGAACGGTGCCGTTCAGCTCCGGCTTGGCGAAACCATAGCCTCCGAGCGCCGAGGGCAATGTGAGCATCATAGCCAACGCTGCCTCCCGAGGGGATGCAGCACCCGGGGTGATATACGCCGCCGACCTCCTCGCCTGGACGATACCCTTTAAAGTTCCCGATCGGCTTACGAACGATTCGAGGCGCTTCAGCCCTGTCATCGGTTCCGTTTGGCAGAAACCCCGCATATCGGCATCTTCGGGTACGGGCATGAATGTCGAGCACAGCACATTGCCGAAGGCGATCTGGTGTATCCGATCGAGGGAGCTGCCTATCTGGACGAACAGCAGCTCGGGCGATGCCACTGCGCAACCTCGGGAAGCGGTGAGGTACGAGCCCTTTGGCAAGGGGTTGGATACGTAGTGGTAGGCGATGCGCTCCGTCGATGGGCGCCGCTTCGCGCCTGAAACGGAAACATGGATGGGCTCTGCATCGGCCGGTGACACGGGACACTTTGCAATGACCTCATCCTGGGACGGAAAGGGGGAACCGAAAGGGCCGAATGGAGCGGCGGGAAGGTCGCAGGGGTCGCCTAAGATGACCCTGCGGACCAAGAAGGATAATGCGGTGTTGTGACTGTAGAAAACCATGGGGCTACCTTAGCCCCATTTACCCTGAATAGGTTCGAGAATCTTTGCACGACCGGGCGGTTGTTGGAACCGTGTCGGAAACCCGTCAGAGGCTTTTGCAAACAACCAGGCCAGCGTTTCGAAGCGGCAGATGCGCGACGCATCGAAACGTGGAGAAGCTATGGTGATGGGTGCCGCGCGCAGGCATTCTCCCGGGTTCGGCATGGGCAGCTGCCCCGTACTCCGCGAGTCCTGCGCCCCCGATGGGATGAGAGCCGGAACCGGCATCTCGATCTGGAACCCCTCACTGCCAACGGCGTGCCGGCGCCGGCGCTCCTGGCGGGGGCGGGCTAGACGAAGCGCTCGATCGTGCTTCCGGACTTTCGCAGGACCGCTGCGGAAAGGGAGTCGCGGGCCAGGGTCTTCTTCGAGACGACCACGGCCGCCTGCTTGGACAGCCCCATCTTCCCCAGGTACTTCTTCAGGGCGGCGCTGCTGCCGCCGTACGCCACCTTGTACAGCTTCTTGACGTTGGCCAGCTTGACCTTCTTGTGGGGCATGATGTACACCTTCAGCTTCTTGCCCGAGGCCTTCCCCGCACCGGCAAACGCCTTCGCGCTGTACAGACTGCTCTTGCCGGTCGCGAACCAGTACGGGTGCGTGGTGGGGTACATGCCCAGGCATTTCACGTCGTTCACGAAGGGGCCCACATCGGGACTGGGATAAAGGTAGAGGCTCGTGAGGCCCTTGGTGCCCCGGAAGGCGTATTTCTTGACCTTCATGGGATAGGTCGGGTTGAGAGTGATTTTCTTGACGGCTCTCCCGGCCCTGTTGTTGAAGGCATCGCTCTCGATGGCAGCCACGCGGTACCGGGCGCCGGCCAGCTTCGTGAGCCCTCCCTTGAAGCTGGCGCTCTTGCCCGAAAGCCACCTCTTCAAGGAGACGCAGGGCTGCCGGCTGTGATCCGGGCTGCCCTGCACCATGCTGCCGCCGCTTGTGTAGTAACAGTCGGCAGAGACCACCTTGTAAACCGCGGCTTTGGTGGCGAATTCGGCCCCCACGGGCAGCGCGCCCGAGACTGTCGTAATCGACTTGTAGGAGTTCGCCATCTTCTTCGCGGCGATGGCCGTGCCGCCCTTGGCCTTGCAAGCCAGCCGCGCCGTGCTTGCCACCGTAAGCGTGGACCAGGTTTCGATGCAGCCGGTGCGAGGACCGTTGGTCAGGCGGAAGGTTCCCGAATCGAGCCGCACGCTCCCCTCGCTGCGCAAGCACGCCATATTGTCCACAGCCAGGCTGCCAGTGCCGGTGAACCTCACCGCGTTGGGGGTATCCAGGAGAACGCCGGCATCGGATGCCCCCGTGTTCTTGATGGAGCTGGCCCCCACCAACCGCACCGTGAGCGTCTTGGTGGCTCCGAGGCTCTGGCCCGCCCAGATGAGCGTCCTGCCGGACAGGTCCTGCGCAAGGGACACGCCGTTCAGCGTCAGGGTGGATGCCGCTGCATCGAACGAGATGCGGCCCGCTGCTACAGCGACAGCCAGCGAATCATCGTAGGAGCAGTTCCAATCGTGGCCCGGCCCCGGCGAAACCAGCTGGACGGTGGACCGGGCGAGGTCGTCGGTCGAAGCGGCCTCGAGCATATGGGCCGAGGCGATTCCGGGGCAGAGCGAGACAACGAGCGCCGCCGATACCAGGTACGCCGTCGCCTTGGAGAGAACGCTTTTCATGGTTCCACCCTCCATCCATCCGCTGATTCGCGATGACGAGATTATAGCAGCAGGCACCGCACACGCCGAGCTGCCGCAATGTCGGTTCTCGAATCGCCGCGGGCTGCCCGAAGGGATGTTACTTTGGGTTTTGGCGCTGAAAATGGTCACAATCGCAAGTTTTTAGAGTCGAAGCGCCTCCGCCGCGTGGGTTTTCGCAACCGCTTTCGGTAAAAGCCCAGGTGGCGTTTTTCCCGAGAGCGAGCGGCCGGGGCATATCCATGGATTTGCCCTTTCCCCGCTCGATTCGATTCTAAAAACTTGCGTTTGTGACCATCAGAGGGGCGAAAACCCGAAGTAGCCCGACGGCGCCCGCGCCTACCGCCCGTCGCGAAGGGCCTGCAGCTTGGCGAGGGTCTCGCCGTCGATGCGCTCGGCCACGGTGCGCTTGACGGCCACCTGGGGGGTCTCGTCCAGCACGGCGTCGGCGTAGTAGCGCTCCATCTCGATGCTGAAGCCCTCGGCGCTCATGCGGTCCACTCCCAGGCCGAACACGGTGTCCTGGATGGTGGCGTCGCTGGTGACCACCAGCACCTCGAAGCCGTTCTGGCGCCCCTCGAAGGCCAGCTTCTCGATGACCTTGTCGGCCGCCGAGCCCGCCGGCGAGAACACAACCTCGACCCCGCCGACGCGCTCGGCCTCGCCGGTGGATTCTGCGTTGCCGCCGCCGTCGAACACCACCGTGGCCTGCCACTCGCGTCCCGAATAGTGCACTATGTCGTTTACCAGCACCTCGCGGGCGCGGTTGAACCAGTCATGGTCGTAGTCGGGGTTGGGCCCGTCGATGTCGCGGTAGCGGCTGCCGGAGCGCAGCACGTTGAACCCATCCACGATAAGCCGGCGCTTGCGGTCTTTCATCCAATGCATCCTTCTCGATCCTCGATCCCGATCCCGAACACCCCTAGGAGGGGTTGGGATGCGCCGAGTCGGGCCGCCTTTCCGCCAAGCCGCCTCCGTGCGGCGCCACGCGGAAAACAAAGGCCGAGTCGGCACTTCCCCTGCCGCCCTAGGAGGGGTTGGGGTGCGCACCCTGGACCTGAAAAGGGGGCGTCATTGGCCTTCGCGCCATGGCGCCGCCTTTTCAGGTCCAGGGTGCGTGCCCCAGCCTCTCCTAGAGATTCTGCCTAAGCCACTCGTACATGCAGGCGGTGGCGGCCTGGGCCACATTCAGGGACTCCACCGAACCCAGCATGGGCAGCCGCCCGGCCATGTCGCAGTGCTCCAGCACCAGGTGCGACACGCCCTCGTGCTCGTTGCCCAGCACCAGGGCTATGCGACCCTTCAGGTTCACGTCCCACAGGTCGTTGGCCGACTGCTCGGTGGCGGCGCAGCTCCAGAAGCCCTCCTTCTTGAAGCGCTCCAGGGCCGACACCATATTCGACGTCTGGGCGATGGGCAGATGCGCCACGGCCCCGGCCGAGCTCTTGTAGGTGGAGGCCTCCACCCGGGCCGAGCGCTTGTTGGGGATGACCAGCCCGCAGGCGCCCACCGCCTCGGCCGAGCGGATCACAGCCCCCAGGTTGCCGGCATCGGTCAGATGGTCGCATACCACCACCAGGGCCCGGCCGCCATGCTCGGCGGCATAGGCCTCGGCGCCGCCGATGATATCGCCCAGCCCCACGTAGGGGAAGGGCCTCGTCTCCGCCAGGACCCCCTGGTGGCTGCCCCGGGCGGACTTCTGGTCGAGCTCGGCCTTGGGCACGTTTATGACGGGGATATCGCGCTGGCGCGTCTTGCGCAGGATATCCTCCACCAGCGGATCGCGCTTGGCGTTATCGGCCAGCAGCACCTTCTTCAGGGGCACATCGGTGCGCAGGGCCTCGATAACCGCGCGCTTGCCCTCCACGTAATCGGCCATGGGTCATCCTTTCCTCGACGCGCGACCCCGGGGGAACACCGCCAGGGCCACAGCGAAAGCGGCAAGCAGGGCGACGGCGCCGCCCCAGAAGCAGACAGTATAGCCCACCGCATCGATTACCTCGCCGGCGATGACGGCGCCGATACCCACCCCCAGATCGTTGGCCAGCAGGTACAGGGCCGTGGCGGCCCCGCGGCGGTCCAAGGGCGAGCAGCGCACAGCCACCGTGTTGTACAGCGGGAAGCAGAGACCCATGGAAAGACCGAACAGGGCGCCGGCGCCGTAGAAGGCGACGGAGGAATCCGTGAGGGCCAGAAGCGCGAAGCAGCCGATGCCGCAGGCGATGGGCAGCCCCACCAGGATGCGCGGCGGCACCTCGTCGAGCAACCGTCCGCCGCCCAGGCGCACGGCCGTCATGGTGGCGGCGGCGCAGATGAAGAAGAAGCCGGGGTTGGGCAGTCCCTGCTCCATGCCGTATTTGCTGACGAAATTGGTGACGATGGCATAGCCGAGGCAGCTTATGAGCATGGGGAGCGCCCCCGGCAGGGCCGCTATCTCGAAGACGGCGCCGAGGCCCCGGCGAACCGGGGCGTCGACGGATGCAGCGGGCTCCCGATCCGTGCCGGCATCCTTGCCCGGGGCGCCCTCGGCACCATCCCCGCGTGTTCTCCCAGTGCCGGCACCCGCACTCGCACCCGTCGGCCGCTCCCCCGCGCCGCGCTCCCGCAATCCTATGCGATAGGCGCAGGTGGGGTCGAGCCGTTCGGGATGCTTCTCGTAGGTGCAGCCCAGCACGGCGGCTATCAGCATCACGGCCAGCAGGGTCATGCCGACGAACAGCGCCTCATGGTAGCTGAACGACACCAGCACGATAGCCAAGCTGGGCCCTATCACCATACCGAGGGATTGCCCCAGGCCGTAATAGCCCAGGCCCTCGCCCAGGCGCTCCAGCGGAACGATGTCGGCGGCCGCCGTCGAGGCCGCCGTGGTGCACAGCCCGAAACCGAGACCCTGGAGCGCCCGATACACCACCTGGGCCTCCAGATACGGGAAGATGACAGCGCCGAAGGAGCCGGCCAGCGTGAACAAGGCACCCGTCAGCATGATGGTCCGGCGGGAGCTGCGGTCGATGATGCGCCCCACTATGATGCGCACCCCTGCCGCGGCCAGCGAGAATTCCAGGATGAGCAGCCCCGCATACAGGTTGGTGCCGCCGCTGTACGATAAGTATATAGGCGTGCCGTTGTTCAGCCCCTGGCAGATGGTGAACGACAGCAGGGCGATCAGCAGCACCAGTATGAAGGCAGGGGTCCACAGGCGCGACCTCCCCCGCCGTTTCCCGTCCTCCAAACGAGCCACGACCTAGTCGAACAACCCGTCGAAGGCGAGGGGGCCCTTGGTGGCCATGAGACGGTGGGCCATAGCGAACAACTCGCCGACGGAGCTGAGGTCCACCTCGCGCTTCTCGCCGGTGCGGCGGCGCTTCACCTCGACCTTCCCCTCGGCCAGGCCCCGCTTGCCCACCACGACCTGCAGCGGCCAGCCGATGAGGTCGGCATCGGCGAACTTCACGCCCGCACGTTCGTCGCGGTCGTCGATGACCACCTCGAAGCCCAGCTCGGCGCATTCGCGGGCCAGGCGCTCGGCTGCGGGCTCCACCACGTCGTCGCCCACCGTGAGCGGAATGACGCACAGGTGCGCCGGGGCCACCGACAAGGGCCACATGATGCCGTTGTCATCATGATGCTGCTCCACGATGGCAGCCAGCGAGCGCGTGACGCCCACGCCGTAGCAGCCCATGATGAAAGGCTGCTCGGTGCCGTCCTCGGCCATGAAGGTGGCCCCCATGGCCTCGGAGTACTTGGTGCCCAGCTGGAACACCTGGGACACCTCGATGCCCCGGGCGCCCTGCAGGGGCAGCCCGCAAGCGGGGCAGGCATCGCCGGGCGCGACCACGCAGAGGTCCTCCCAGGCATCCACCGTGAAATCGGTGCCCAGGCGGGCCCCCACGTAATGGAAGCCGTCCTCGTTGGCGCCCACGGCCCACTGGGGCACGGCCTGCAGGCTGCGGTCGGCAATGACCCGCGCACCCTCAGGCAGCCCCACGGGCCCCATGGAGCCCTTATGCAGCCCGAAGGCGACCATCTCGTCATCGGTCAGCAGGGTGAAGCCGGGCACCGCCTGCTGTATCTTTATCTCGTTCAGCTCGTGGTCGCCGGGAATGAAAAGCACCACCAGGGCGCCGTCGGCATCCTTGCCCGAGAGCGCCTTCATGCAGGACGATTCGGGAATGTCCAGGAACTCCGCCAGCTCCGTTATGGTATGCACGCCGGGGGTGGCGATCTTCTGCATGGCGTCGCAGGCATACTCGGTGGGATGGGCGACGCACTCCCCCGCCTCGGCATCGGCCGCGTACCCGCAGCCGCAATAGACTATCTCGGCCTCGCCGGCATCGGCCAGGGCCATGAACTCGCAGGTCACCTTGCCGCCGATCTGGCCGGAGTCCGCCTCCACGGCCCGCCATTCCAACCCCATGCGGTCGCACATGCGCCCGTAGGCGTCGCTGGTCTCGTCGTAGGTCTGCTGCAGCGACTCCTGGGTGGCATGGAAGCTGTAGCCGTCCTTCATGATGAACTCGCGGCTGCGCATCAGGCCGAAGCGCGGGCGGATCTCGTCGCGGAACTTGATCTGAGTCTGGTATAGGTAGCAGGGCAGCTCCTTGTAGGATTTCAGCTCGTTGCGCACCAGGGCCGTTATGAGCTCCTCGTGCGTGGGGCCCAGGCAGAATTCGTTCTGATGCCGGTCGATGACCCGCAGAAGCTCGGGGCCGTAGTCGTCCCAGCGGCCGCTCTCGTGCCACAGGTCGGCCGGCTGCACGAAGGGCATGAGGATCTCCTGGGCGCCTATGGCGTCCATCTCCTCGGTGACGATGCGCTGCACCTTGTTCAGCACCCGCTTGCCCAGGGGCAGGAACGCATACAGGCCCGAGGCCTGCTTGCGTATCATGCCGGCCCGCAGCAGCAGCCGGTGGCTGGCCAGCTCGGCGTCCGAGGGGTCCTCCTTCAGGGTGGGTGCGTATATCTTGCTCATGCGCATTACGGTCATAGTGCCTCGATCTCCTCCATCAATACGTCCACGATGTCGGCCTCGGCGGCCTTCCTCACGGTCTTTCCCTTCACGAACACGGCGCCGGAACCGTCGCCGCAGGCCACGCCTATGTCGGCGCCCTTGGCCTCGCCGGGGCCGTTCACCACGCAGCCCATCACAGCCACCTTCAGGGGCCTATCGACAGCGCGCAGGCGGCGTTCGACCTCATCCGCCAATTCTATCAGGTTAACCCGGCATCTGCCGCAAGTGGGACAGCTTATGATCTCCGGCCCGCGGCGGCGCAGGTCCAGGACCGCAAGCAGCGTCCAGCAGGCCCGCACCTCGTTCACGGGATCGTCGGTCAGGGATATGCGCAGCGTGTCGCCGATGCCCTGCTCCAGCAGTATGCCGAGTCCAGCGGCGGATTTTATGAGCCCTTGGAACTGCGTGCCCGCCTCGGTGATGCCGATGTGCAGGGGCACTTCGGGCAACTCGCGGGCCAGTATGCGATAGGTCTCCACGGTGGCGGGCACGTCGTGGGCCTTGGCGGATATCACGAGGTCGTCGAAGCCCTCGGCGCGGCAGAAGTCGGCGTACTGGTGGGCCGAAAGCGCCAGTTTCTGGGGAAGGGAAAGGTCCGTGCGGTCGGCGATGGCGCCGTCCAGGGAACCGGCATTCACCCCGATGCGGATGGGGATGCCCGCCTCGCGGGCCGCCGCCAGCACCGGCACCGTGGCTTGCAGGCCGCCGATGTTGCCCGGGTTGATGCGCAGCTTGGTCGCGCCGCGCCGCGCGGCCTCGATGGCGATGGTCGCGTCGAAGTGGATGTCTGCCACCACCGGCAAAGGCGATGACGCGCACACGGCCTGGAAGGCATCCAGGCAGCTTCGCTGCGGAATGGCCATGCGCACGATCTCGCAGCCGGCCTCGGCCAGGGCCTCTATCTGGCGCAGGTTGGCGGCAACGTCGTCGGCCGGCGCATTCAGCATGGATTGCACGGCCACGGGGGCTCCGCCGCCCAGCGGCACGGAGCCCACCATGACCCGGCGGGTTCTCTCATTCGGTTTCATGGATACCTTCCCTCGGCATTCGCTCGGTCTATTCTAGCAGGTAAGCCGAGGGCGGCAGCCGGAGCCCTACCCCCAGTTGCCGAAGACGAAGCGCTGGATGTCCTGGTTCATCATGACCAGGAAGAACACAATGAAAAGCGCCATACCGGCCAGCGACAGGTAGTTCATGGCCTGCACGCCCACGGCCTTGCGGCGGATGCGCTGGTATACCTCCACCACGAAGCGGCCGCCGTCCAAAGGCGGGATGGGCAGCAGGTTCATGATGCCCAGGGACACCGACAGCATGGCGGTGAACATGAGGGCGTTCAGGAAGCCGGCCTCGATGGCCGCTTTCGACATGACGGCGATGCCCACCATGCTGGTGGATTGCGAGACGGTCTCGGCCGCCGTGGCCGGGTTGAACAGCCCCGCCACCGCCACGACCACCATGCCGATGTAGTTGAAGCCGGCCTGGATAGCCTGCAGGGGCGTCAGCAGCAGATGGGTCACCGCGCCCTCGGCATCGGTGTAGTCGACCCCGATGACCGAGTACACCAGCACGAATATGACAAGCGCGAACAGCAGGTTCATCAGCGGGCCGGCCAGGAGTATCGCCATGCGCTTCCAGGCGGGAAGCGAGCGGTACTGCTGGCGGTATTCGGCCGCGAACAGGGCCCGGGGGTCCTCCACGGCCCGCGGCTCGCCCTCGGCCAGGGCCGGGCCGCATTCGATGCCCCGGCGCGCCAAGCGACGGCGCTGCAGGGCCGTGGGGCGGAAGGCCGGGGTGCGGTAGGTCTCGGAGCGGTCGCGCTTGCGCGGCGCTACGGCGCTTCCCCATTCCACCAGCTCATCCAGGGTTTCGACGGCCTCATCCGCAGAGATGCCGCAAAGGGCGGCCGCCTCGTCCGGCGTCAGGGTGCCCCGCTCGTAGAGCGCCTGCAGGCAGCGCTGCAGATAGGGCGACATATCCCCCGGCTCCATGCCGCATACGCGGGCATAGCCGCCCAGGGGCACGGCCGTCAGGCCGAAGCGGGTCTCGCCCCGCTTTATGCCGATGGAGGGTCCCGGCAGCCCGATCATGAACTCCGAGACGCGCACCCCGAAGGCACGGGCCGCCAGAAAGTGGCCGCCCTCGTGTATGAACACGAGGAACCCCAGCACCACCGTGGCCGCAAGTATCATCAGCAGGATATCCATAGGGCCATTATAAGAAGCCGCCACCGGGCATGATACCGCCCACACAGAACGACCGCAGAACGGTAACGGCGCCTATGCCAAAGCTACCGGATGTTGCGCCGGGCCTCTTCACGGGCCCAGGCGTCCACGGCCTCAAGCTGCTCGAGGGACTCCACAGCCTGCGGCTCGCAGGCGTCCATGACCGCCTCGACGCATTCCGCTATGCCCAAGTAGCTGCCCTCGCCGGCCAGGAATGCCGCCACGGCCACCTCGTTGGCCGCGTTCATGGCAGCCGGCAGCGTGCCGCCGGCCTCCCCAGCGGCGCGGGCCAGGGCCAGGCAGCGGAAGGTATCCGTATCGGGAGCACCGAATTCCAGCGACCCCAGCCTCGTGAAATCCAACGGCTCCACCGGGGCATCCCAGCGCTGGGGATAGCTCAGGGCATACTGGATGGGTATGCGCATATCGGTGGTGCCCAGGTGCGCCTTCACGGAGCCGTCGGAGAACTCCACCATGGAATGGATGGCGCTCTGGGGCTGCACCACCACGCTTATGCGGTCGTAGGGCATGGCGAACAGGTGATGGGCCTCGATGACCTCGAGCCCCTTGTTCATGAGCGTGGAGGAATCGATGGTGATCTTGGCCCCCATGGCCCAGGTGGGGTGCTTCAGGGCCTGGGCCGCCGTGATATCCCGCAGCTGGCCGCGGGTGCGCCCGTAGAAGGGGCCGCCCGAGGCCGTCACCCACAGCCGCGCCACCTCGCGGGCATCCTCGCCGATGAGGCACTGGTAGATGGCGCCGTGCTCGGAGTCGATGGGCATGA
>CANOBU010000042.1 GCA_947564425.1 uncultured Eggerthellaceae bacterium | reverse complement strand
AGCGACCTCACGCTTATCAGGCGTGCGCTCTAACCAACTGAGCTACGGGCCCATTAGTGCCCAGCCACTATATAACGAATCGGTAACGCCGGTCAACCCATTAAATTGCCATCGAACATATTTACCCGACAAAACACCCGCCGCCCGCCACGGGCGCAAGTCAGAATGGGCGCGCTTGCAATACGCTACGCCCCCAATGCGGTTAGGGGCACTACGCACACCCCCGACGGAAGACGGAATGCACCGCTGCCATTCCCAACCAGAACCATCATGAAACTGGGTTCGGGGTTTCGAGCTGCCGGGTTAGCCTGCACTTTTCCCCTCAATCGCAAAAGCGATGCTTCGGCCTGGGCGACCTTCGATTCGCTCAGCTTTATCTCGATGGCACCCCAGCGGCCATCCCTCAATTGGATCACCGCATCGACCTCTAAGCCATCCGCATCGCGATAGTAGCGAACGCTGTCGGCAGTGCATTCCGGCATGCAGGATGCGTAGATTCTTATGTCGCGTAGGCAGAGCTGCTCGAAAGCCTGTCCGAAAAGCTGTGCGTTCTGCATCAACGCCTCCGGGCCCACGCCTAAAAGCGCCATCATGAGGGAAGGGTCGGCGAAGTCGTAGCGCGGCTTAACGCGCAATCGCTGCGGAGAGCGTATCGGCGCATCCCAGCCATCCAGCGCGTCCACAACGAATCGGTTCTTGAAATATTCCAGCAGCCTGCGAACGCGCAGGCGGCCTGCTTCTTTCACCTCACCGTTCGCGATGTAGCCCATATCCCGGGCGAGCGTATCCACGGTCACGGCGCTTCCGACATTGCGGGCGAGAGACTGAAGGAAACGGCGAAGGTCGCTTTCGCCTTCAGGGGCATCTTCATCCTCCGCCGAAACCAATGTGTCGATGTACTGGGTCGGTATCAGTGCTGCAGCTTGTGGGGACAGCTCCAAAGCGCCCGGCCAACCGCCCCGGCAGATCACCTCGGCCAGATTCCTTATTTCGACCCGGGTCTCGCATGGAGCGAATGCGCCTTCGAACAATCCCGACAGCGACACATCTGCAGAAGAATGACCCGATTCGGCAAGGCTCATGGGCCACATTCTCAACCGCGAGATACGACCCGACCCCGTGTGCTTCACCTTCTTCTTCGCGGGCCGAGACGACCCCGTCAGAAGATACATCCCACGGCGACCATCGCTTTCATCGATGCGGGCACGCACGGCATCCCACACCTCGGGAAGTTCCTGCCATTCATCGATAGCCCGCGGGAGCTCGCCGTCGAGAACGGTGCCCAGCGCAATCTCGGCCATCTGGCGCGTAGCCGGATTACCCAACCGGGATACGCTATCGGCATGGGAGAGCGATGTCCACGTTTTCCCCGACCACATAGTCCCGGCGACCTCGACCGCGCCGAACGCCTCCATATGGCTGGTAATTACCGAATCGATCAAGCGCGGCCTGTAATCTTTCGGCTGCAACGACATCTGGACCCCCTTACTTGGTTTCCTGCGAACAGATTCTAGCAAAAATGGGAAAATGTAGCGGGTTTCACTGGGAAAATGTAGTGAGATTACATGGGAAAATGTAGCGTTCTATCCCGGGAAAATGTAGTGGCACACCAAACGGCCTTCGCGCCGCGCCGTGCGGAAAACAAGGGGCAAATAGGGCCGCCACAGCGGCTCTCAGCAGATGCGGGGGAGTTGCTCGCCTACTAGCATATCCAGGATGCGCCTTCCCCCGAACCCGTTGCGCACGTACACCTTGGGTCCGCGGTCGGGGCGCATCTCGCCGACCTCGCCTATGATGGCAGCGTCGCGGCCATAGGGGCTCTGCCGCATGGCGTCGAGGGCGGCGTCGGCGACATCCGGCGCCGTCACGCACACCATCTTCCCCTCGTTGGCCACCTGCAGCACATCGTAGCCCAGCATATCGCAGGCGCCCAGGACGGCATCGTTCACGGGGATGGCATCCTCGTCCACGGTTATATCCACTTGGGACTGGGCGGCCAGCTCGTTCAAAGTGGAGGCCAGACCGCCGCGGGTGGGGTCGCGGAAGCAGCGCACAGGGGCCGGCAAAGTGGAGGACGCAGTGCAATCCTGGGGGGTTGCGGTGGAATTCTCCGAGACGGGGCTCGGAGAACCCACGCTGCCGGTGGCCCGCAGCACATCGGCGATCAGATGGTTGAGCGGTGCGGCATCGCTTTCGACCTGCGCCGAGAACGAGAGCGATTCCCGGCAGCTCATGATGGTGATGCCATGGTCGCCCAGGGTGCCCGTCACCAGCACCTTATCCCCCGGACGGCAGAAGGCGCCGCTGAGTTCCAGCCCGGCGGGGATCACACCCACGCCGCTGGTGTTGATGAACACGCCATCGCCGTGGCCGCGGTTGACCACCTTGGTGTCGCCGGTAACCACGCGCACGCCCGCCTCGCGGGCGGCTTCGGCCATGCTGCCGCAGATGCGCTGCAGGTCCTTGATGGGATATCCCTCTTCCAAGATGAATCCGCAGCTGAGGTAAAGGGGTGCGGCACCGCTGGTGGCCACATCGTTCACGGTGCCGCACACGGCCAAACGGCCGATATCGCCGCCGGGGAAGAAATGGGGCGTCACAACGAAGCTGTCGGTGGAAAACGCCAGCCGCGAGCCGGTGGAAAATGTGGAAAACCCCTCACCGGCCGCCGCCAGGGCGCACTGCGGGTCCAGGACCGCGGCATCGTCGCCCCGGCGCAGCTCATCGCCGGCGTACGCCTGGAAGAACACCTCGTCGATGATGCGCTTCATCATGGTGCCGCCGCTGCCATGGCCAAGGAGTACCTGTTCTTCCACGCTGTGCCCTTTCGCTTGCGGCCGCCGCCGGGCGGCGGCCTTTGCCGTTTTCCCCATATTATTACGAATGACGGGCCCCGCCCACGGCATCCAGGGGAGCGGCAACGGAAGGCGTTTTGGCAGGAGTTTGGCCGGTGAAACAGGCAGCGACCGCCGGCGAGCCGCCACAGAGCGGCGCAGATGCACGGTCATCAGATTTTCCCGCCTTGGGGTTTGCATTATAGGGGGAGTTTTAGTATCTTGCCGGTCAGTGAAGTTTTGAAGCCGGCATCTAGCACAGAAGGGGGTTGCTATGGCTCATCCGATTATCGTCGAAGATGAATGCATAGGCTGCGGCATCTGCGTCGATGCATGCCCGCAGGAGGTATTGGAAGTTACCGGCGGCGTAGCCACCGTGGTGAACGAGGATTCCTGCATCGCTTGCGGCGAGTGCGTGGAGGAGTGCCCGATGGGCGCCATCCCGGAGATCGCCGAGGACTAGAGCCTCGCATCTGCATCGGATTTCTGCGGAAAGCCGGCCTGCGGGCCGGTTTTCGCTTTCCAGGGGCACGGGCGGCGAAGCGGCTGCCGGCCTAGCGCGCACGCCAGGGGCGCAGCGCGATGAAGGCGGCGCCCATCAGCACCAGGCCCGCACCGTCGAAGGCGGCGAAGCGCATGATGCTGGCCGCCAGCACCTCGCAACCTGCCGGCAGGCTGCCGAGCAGGGCCAGTTCGCCTGCCAGCCCGATTGCCTGCTGCGCCAGGATGATGCCCCCCAAAACGCGATAGCGCCAAGGCTGCAGGATGAACAGCGGGTAGGTGGCATTCCACATGAGGAAGGCCACGCCCAGACCGCGCACCGCTGCTTCGCCGGGGGCGCCGCTCAGCTGGTAGGCGCCCGCATAGGCGGCGGGGTCGATGACGAATTGCAGGGCGCACAGCACATTCCAGAAGAACACGAGGGAGAAGGCTGCGCGGTTGAGCCACAGCACCGCGCTATCGACGGGAGGCCGGGCGCCCGGGCCGGGGGCAGCGGCCGGGCTTGCGCTTCCCTGTTCGCGGCGGCGCCCCATGGCCTAGATCATCTGGCCGGTGGTGGTTATGACCAGGCCGCCGTTCTTCACGCCCTTGGTGCCCAGGATCTGATCGGCGATGATACGCACCTCGGTGGCCTCGCCGCGCAGGATTATGACCTCCAGGCAATTGTGCTCGTCGAGATGCACGTGGGTGGTGGACACGATCATGCCGAAATGGGCATGCTGTATGCGGTGAAGCGTCTCCTGCACATCGCCGGAATGGTGGCCGTACACGATGGTGAGGGTTCCCATGACCTCGGCACCCGGCTGATCCGCTTCTTCGCGGATAAGCGCCTCGCGTACCAAATCGCGCACCAGTTCGCTGCGATTCTTGGCGACACCCCGACGGGCCACCAGGCCATCGAAGCGCATCAGCAGCTCTTCGGGCATGGCAACCGAGAAGCGCGTGAGGGGGCCGCCATCCAATCCGCACAGGGAAGAGGGTACATCCCCCGAACCTCCCTGCGGCCCATCGCCGGTGAGGTGCCGATGCCCGCAATCCGGAGAGGCGTCCGGCGCCGGCCGGCCGGAAGTGTCGCCGCTATGGCTGTGAACGGCTGCCATCGCTTGGGTCCGGGCAGCCTACACCAGGTTGACCGAGATGCCCGAGGCGCCTTCGGCGTCGTCTTCCAGGGCGTCCTTCGCATCGGCCAGCAGCGCCCGCACCTCGTCGAGGGCCTCCTGGGCCTTGTGCAGCGTTGCGCCCACCTGCGCGAAGCCGCCGTCCTCGGCGTTGTGGGCCAGGGTGTGCACCCAGCGGCGCTCGAGCTTGATATGGTCGTCTATCTGGTCGATCATCTGGTCGAATTGTCCGATATTCACGCCGTTCGTGCACATGGTAGCCCCTTTTTCGCAACAGTAACATTTTTTCGAACTTTGGTAACATATACGTTATACGGGGGAAGCACCCGTTTGGCAAGGAGACCATCGCCCAATGGCACAGAAAAGCTTCTATGAAACCGGCGTCCAGGAGGCCTTCGACCTTTTCCGGGATTACCTGGAAGGCGAAAGCGAGCGCCCCGTCCTGGTGGTGGGAAGCGCCCTGGCCCAAGAGGAAACCCGCGGTGCCATCGAGAAATCCATGGCGGCGCTGGGCCTGGGCGATGAGGCCTGCACCTATGCCGTGCTGGCCGACTGCATCGATAGGGATGCGCTGTTCCTGTTGGTCGAGGGCATCGACCCCCTGTATGTGGTTTGCACCGATGCGGCGGCTGCCCGACGCCTGGGCGAAACCTACCGCACCGAATACCCCTTGGATGCCGCAGCCCGGGTGTTCGGGCGCCCCGCCGCCGTGTTCGGCGACTTGGAGTCCCTTATAGCAACCGAGCCCGGCAAACGCCGGGCTTGGGAGCTGTTCAAAACCTTGGTCTAGCGCAATACGCGGAAGCGGCCTACTCTTCGGATTCCCCCGTTGCCTCAGCCACAGCTTCGGCGACCTCGACGGTCTCGGAGCCTTCGCCTTCGGCATCCAGGTCGATATCCTCGTCGGCATCGGCGGCAGCCCCGCCCTTCACCTTGGTCGCCTTCGTGCGCGAGATGGCCACGGCGGTCACGCGGTCTTCATCGGCCACCTTCATCACATGGACGCCTTGGGTGGCTCGGCCCTGCTTCGACACGCCCTTCACGGCGGTGCGGACCACCACGCCAGACTCCGACATGATCATGATCTCGTCGTCTTCGCGCACCACCTTCACATCGGCCAGATTGCCCTTCTTGTCGGTCATGTTTATGGTGAACACACCCTGGCCCCCGCGATGGTGAACCGGGTACTCCGCCACATCGGTGCGCTTGCCGTAGCCCTTCTCGGTTACCACGAACAACTCGGGTGCGGGGTTCTCGCTGCATACCTCCAGCCCCAGGCAGCGGGCGCCATCGGGCAGCGTGATGCCGTGCACGCCGGTGGTATCGCGCCCCATGGCGCGGGCCTCCGATTCATCCCATTTGATGGCCTTGCCGGCCGAGGATGCCATGATGATGCGGTCGCCCGGCGCCACGCGCTTCACCGCGATCAGCGAATCGCCGTCCTTCAGGTTGATGGCGATGAGCCCATCGCGGCGCGTGCGGTCGTAGGCGGCCATGGAGGTCTTCTTCACCATGCCCTGCGCGGTACCGAAGATGAGGTATTCATCCTGGGGGAAGTCCTTCGAGGCGATGACCGCGGCCACGTACTCGTCCTTGTCCAGGTGCAGCAGGTTCACAATGGCGGTACCGCGGGCATGGCGCGACGCCTCGGGGATCTCGTATACCTTCAGGCGGTACACCTTGCCCTTCGAGGTGAAGAACAGCATGTAGGAATGGGTGGAGGCGACGAACAGGTGGTCGACGTAGTCGTTGTCCTTCAGGTTAACGCCCTGCATGCCCTTGCCCCCACGCTTCTGGGAGCGGTAGGTGGCCACGGGCAGGCGCTTGACGTA
This sequence comes from uncultured Eggerthellaceae bacterium, assembly GCA_947564425.1. Classification (GTDB taxonomy): domain Bacteria; phylum Actinomycetota; class Coriobacteriia; order Coriobacteriales; family Eggerthellaceae; genus UBA9715. The sequence continues at coordinate 6,919 of CANOBU010000042.1, read as the reverse complement.
ACCGGCCTTTGTCACGGTAACCACCATGTTCTCGTCGGCGATGAGGTCCTCGACATCTATCTCGGTGGCCTCGGCGCCGATCTTCGTCTTGCGGGGGCTGCCGAAGCGGGCCTTGATGTCGTCGAGCTCTTCCTTGATGATATCGTGCACCAGGTTGCGGTCCTGCAGCACGCGCTCGTAGTAGGCGATCTTCTCGCGCAGCTCGGCCAATTCCTCCTGGATCTTCTGGCGCTCCAAGCCCACCAGGCGGCGCAGGCGCATCTGCAGGATGGCGTCGGTCTGCTTCTCGGTCAGCGCGAAACGCTCGATCAGCTTGTCGCTGGCCTCCTTGTCGGTCTCGGAGCCGCGAATGATGGTGATGACCTCGTCGATGTTGTCGAGAGCGACGATGTAGCCCTCTAGGATGTGCTCGCGCTCCTTGGCCTTCGCCAGCTCGTAGCGGGTGCGCCTCTCGATCACATTCTCCTGATGCACGATGTAGTGGTGCAGCACCTCTTTCAGCGACATGGTGCGGGGCACGCCGTCGACCAGGGCCAGCATGATGACGCCGAAGCCGATCTGCAGCTGGGTGTGCTTGAACAGCTTGTTAACCACCACCTGCGGGATGGCATTCTGCTTCAGCTCGATGATGATGTCGATGCCGTGGCGGTCGGCGCCGTCGTGGATGTTGCTTATCTCCGGCAGCTTCTTATCGCGCACCAGGTCGCCCAGCTTCTCCAGCAGGCGCTGGCGGTTCACCTGGTAGGGAATCTCGGTGATCACGATGTTCGACTTGCCGTTCTTCAGCTCGTCTATGCGGTACTTCGCCCGCAGGGTGAGCGACCCGCGGCCCGTCTCGTAGGCATCGATGATGCCCTTGCGGCCCATGATCTCGCCGCCGGTGGGGAAGTCCGGGCCCGGCAGCACCTTCATGAGGTCCTCGGTGGTGCAATCGGGGTTGTCCAGCATCAACTCCACGGCGTCGATGGTCTCGCCCAGGTTATGGGGCGGTATGTTGGTGGCCATGCCCACGGCGATGCCGGCCGAGCCGTTCACCAGCAGATTGGGGAAGCGCGCCGGCAGCACCTGGGGCTCTACCAGCGATTCGTCGTAGTTGGGTTGGAAGTCGACGGTCTCCTTGTCGAGATCGCGCAGCAGCTCCATGGCCGTCTTGGCCAGACGCGCCTCGGTGTAGCGCATGGCCGCGGCGCCGTCGCCATCGATGGAGCCGAAGTTGCCATGGCCGTCGACCAGGGGCACCCGCATGCTGAAGGGCTGGGCCAGGCGCACCATGGAATCGTAGACGGCGCTGTCGCCATGGGGGTGGTACTTGCCGATGACATCGCCCACCGTACGGGCCGATTTCATATGGGCGCGGTTGGGGGTGTAACCCGACTCGTTCATGGCATACAGGATGCGGCGGTGCACCGGCTTCAGGCCGTCGCGCACATCGGGCAGGGCGCGGGACACGATGACGCTCATCGAGTACTCGAGGAACGAGGTCTGCATCTCCTTGCCCAGATAGGCGCTGCGCACGATGGTGCCCTCGCCGCCGTTGGCGCCCTCCACCACTTCGCCATGGGCGGCGGGCATATCGGCCATGAGGGCCTGGGCCTTCATCTCCTCCGATACGATCTGGCCGGAAAGCGAGCTGCCCTGGCCGTCGCCCCCCAGCACCTGGGCCCGCAGGAGCGCCTGGGCCGCATCGCTCTGGGATGCATCGTCACGGGCGTCGTCCCCCTCGATGGAGGCCTCGATGGCCTCTTCCTGGGCGTCTTCCTCGGCGCGGTTCAGGAACTCGTCGAAGGAATCGTTGTCGTTGAACTGGTCTGCCATTCGCATCTCCTCTTAGATATCCAGGAAGCGGACGTCGCGGGCATGGGATTGGATGAAGTCGCGGCGCGGCTCCACCTTATCGCCCATCAGGTCGGAAACGGCGCGCTCGGCCTCGGCGGCATCGTCGATGCTCACCTGCAGCAGCGTGCGGCTGGCCGGCTCCATGGTGGTCTCCCACAGCTGGTCGGGGTCCATCTCGCCCAGGCCCTTGTAGCGCTGCACGTCGAATTTGTCGGGGTTGTCGTATTCCGCCAAGGTGGCCGAGAGAGCCTTCTCATCGTAGATGTAGCGCTCGACCTTTGTGGAGCGCGTATTCTTCTTCTTCAGGCCGAAGATGGGCGGCTGGGCGATATAGATGTAGCCGCGGTTGATGAGCTCCGGCATGTAGCGGTAGAAGAAAGTCAGCAGCAGGCAGCGGATATGGGCGCCGTCCACATCGGCATCGGTCATGATGATGATGCGGTGGTAGCGCGCCTTGTCGGCATCGAAGTCGTCACCGATATTCGTACCGATGGCGGTGATCAGCGAGCTGATGGTGTCAGACGAGAGCGAGCGGTGCAAACCGGCGCGCTCGACGTTCAGGATCTTGCCGCGCAAGGGCAGGATGGCCTGGTACTTGCGGTCGCGGGCCTGTTTGGCCGAGCCGCCGGCCGAGTCGCCCTCCACGATGAATATCTCGGAATCCTCGGGGTTCTTCGACGAGCAATCCGCCAGCTTGCCCGGCAGGCTGAAGGAGTCCAGCACGCCTTTGCGGCGCGTGGCCTCGCGGGCCTTGCGGGCGGCCTCGCGGGCCTTCAGGGCCTGGGACGCCTTGTTCACGATGCGCTTGGCCGGGGCCGGGTTCTCTTCAAGATACTCGGCCAGGCCCTTCATCACGGCCGTCTGCACCAAGCCGCGGATCTCGGTGTTGCCCAGCTTGGTCTTCGTCTGGCCCTCGAACTGCGGGTCGTGCAGCTTCACGGAGATGATGGCCGCCAAACCCTCGCGGGTGTCGTCGCCGGAAAGGTTGGAGTCCTTCTCCTTCAGGATGCCCTTGCTGCGGGCGTAGTCGTTGATGGTGCGGGTGACCGCCTGCTTGAAGCCGTCCAGGTGCGTGCCGCCCTCGGCGGTGTTGATGTTGTTGGCGAAGGCCATCACGCCGTTGCTGGAATACGAGCCGGTCCACTGCATGGATATCTCCACGGTACCGTCCTCGTTCTCGGCGGCGAAGTAGATGGGCTTGTTCAGCACCTCCTTGCCGGAGTTCAGGTACTTCACGAAGTCCACGATGCCGCCCTCGTACTTGAAGGTGACGCGGGTGGGCTCCTCGGCCGGCGCCGACACCAGGGCGCTGGTATCGCTGCGCTCGTCGATGAGCTCGATCTTCAGCCCCTTGTTCAGGAAGGCCATCTCGCGGAAGCGGGTCTGCAGGGTGTCGAAGTCGAACACGCAGGTTTCGGTGAATATCTCGGGGTCGGGCCAGAACGTCACCGTGGTGCCCGTCTTCTTGGCCTTGCCTATCTGATGCAGCTTCTCGGTGGTCTTGCCGCGTTCCAGGGCTATCTCGTACTCGATGCCGTCGCGGCGCACATCCACGACCATGCGCTTCGACAGCGCATTCACCACCGAAACGCCCACACCGTGCAGGCCGCCGGACACCTTGTAGCCGCCGCCACCGAACTTGCCGCCGGCGTGCAGGATGGTAAGCACCACCTCTACCGTGGGGATGCGCTCCTTCTTGTGCTTCTCCACGGGGATGCCGCGACCGTTGTCCACCACCGTGATGGAATTGTCGGGGTGAATGGTGACCTCGATGGAATCGCAGTACCCGGCCAGGGCCTCGTCTACCGCGTTGTCCACCACCTCGTAGACCAGATGATGCAGGCCGCGCGGGCCCGTCGAGCCGATATACATGCCGGGACGCTTGCGCACCGCCTCCAGACCCTCGAGCACCTGGATCGCATCGGCACCGTAGTTTTCAGGACTTTCCGCCACGTGTACTCCTTCTACGTCGTTTTGGGCATAGGCCGCTCAAGATAACCTCGGCGATCATCGTTGAATCTCTTGCTGTCCGGGTTTTTGTGAAATACGAACATCTGTACCGTATCACAGAACCGCTGGAGCTGCAAGCCACAGCCTTGCAAATTTTAGCATTTAACGGGCTTCAGAGCGCCTGCAATCCCTTATTTGGTATTTTTTCGGCGCGGAATTCCTTTTTCTCCCTTTTTCCACTCCAAATCAGCCGTCATGGCATCCTCGACGGCTTTTCGCAATCGCTTATCGGCAATGACGGAAACCGTGTTGGAAACGAACGACTTCTCGTCGGAATCCAGGGGCACCGCCGGGGCAGGGGGGTCGGCTTCCTCTTCCGAATCCGTCAGATACGGGTGGTTCGCCTTGTAATTCCCGCGCGAGACGTATATCTCGAACTCCTCGACCGCTTCGCCGCACAATTCCAACAGCTTCAACCGTATGAGTTCGCGCTGGGCATTCAGGTCGGCGGCATAGATGCTCTCGTCCACATACACGATCAGCGTGAGCACGTCGTCCTTATCCATTATGTATACGTTGTTGGTATGGGCCAGGAAATGGGCCGCCGCTTCCCCGTACACCGATTCGAGGGCCCGGCGGAAACGGTCGCGCACCTGATGGGCCCGCCGGTTTATGCGGGCGGTGGGGCTATCGCCCCCCAGGGCGCGGATGGCCGCATCTATGTCGTTGCCCAATTTCCTCATGGTTCGCCTATCGGGACAACTCTATCACGGATGCGCGCTTCAGCAGCCCATCGCCGAAGCCCGACAGGTCGGTTGCGGTGATGAACGTCTGTATCTCGTCGGTGACGAAGCGCACCAGCATCTCGCGGCGGACGGCATCGAGCTCGCTCATCACATCGTCGAGCAGCAGCACCGGATTGGCGCCCAGGCTCTGGCGGACGCATTCCACCTCGGCCAGCTTCCATGCCAATACGATGGAGCGCTGCTGGCCCTGGCTGGCATACAGCGCGGCATCGCGGCCTGCCAGCAGCAGGTCCACCTTATCGTTATGGGGCCCCACCAGGCTGCGCTTGCGAGTAAGCTCCTCTTTCCGGTGGCGGTCGAGCGCTTCCTGCAGCTGCCGGCGCACATCGTCGCGCACCGGGGCGGAGCCGTCAAGGTCGATGGCACCGTCTTCATCCAGATGCTGCCACGATGCCCGGTACCCCACCCGCAGGTCCTCCGCACTGCCGCCGTCGGCACCCGCGATCACCTTGTAGGTGCTGGCCATCAGCGGGACCATGCGCTTCAGGAGGGCTGTGCGGTAGCAGAACAGCTGCGACCCGCAGGTCACCAGCATCTCATCGATGGAGGCTACGAGGTCCGCCGGCGCCTCGTCCTTCAGCAGGCGGTTCTTATAGCGCACCACCTTCTCGTAATCGCGCCTTACTATAAAGTAGTTGGCCGTGAGCTGCATGCCCAGATCGTCCAGCGCATCGCGCTTCAGGGAGGACCCTTTCTTCACCAGCTGCAGGTCGTCGGGGGTGAAGGCCACGGCCGGAAGCAGGCCGCGCACATCGGCGGTGCGCTTCTCCTTGCCGTTCAGCCGATAATGCCTCTTCCCCGGCTCCAGCGCCAGCTCGCCCGCTATGTCGCGGTTGCCATCGGTGAAGCGCGCCCGCACGAATGCGGCGGCGCTTCCTTCGCGCACCAGCTGGGCTATCTGGGCGCGGCGGAACGATTGCGTGCTGGTCATGAGCGCCACGGCCTCGAGCACGTTGGTCTTCCCCGCGCCATTGGGGCCGATCAGCAGGGTGAGGTCGCCCAAGTCGTCCAGGCGGAACGACCCGTAGCTGCGGAAATCGCGCAGCTCCAGGGAGGCTATGCGCAGGCCGCCTTCCAAAACCGACCGCTACTGGATGCGCACCGGCATCACCAGATACAGGTAATTCTCGTCGGGGTCGGTGCTGCGCAGGATCCCCGGCTTCAGGGGCCCCATCAGCTCCAGCGCCACCTCGCTGGCAGCCATGGCGGCCAGACCCTCGGTGACGTAGAAGCTGTTGAAGCCTATCTCGACGCTCTCGCCTTCGATGGCCCCCTTCACTATCTCCTGGGTACAGCCTATATCCTGCGAAGTGGTCAGCTGTATGGTCTGGGACGGCTCGTTGATGCTGAACCTCACCTGCGAGGCATTGTTCTCGAGCAGCGATGCGCGCTTCACCGCGGCGGCCAGTGCGCTGCGGTCGATGAGGCAGCGGGTCTCGTAGGACGGCGGTATCAGCTGCTTGTAGTTGGGGAATTTCCCTTCGATGCGACGGTTGACGAATACCGTGTCGCCATAGGATACGATAACCTGGTTCTCGGCCACGGCGATGGCGATATCCTCGCCCGTCCTGGGCAGGCCGGCCAGGTCGGCCACGAACACGCCGGGCAGCACGGCGTTGAATTCCTCCGGCGAACCTTCCAGACCATGCTCCGTCACGGCCAGGCGATACGAATCGGTGGCCACGAGCTTCAGCGTGCCCTCTTCCACGGCTATCAGGACGCCGGTGAGTATCATGCGGCTCTCGTCCTTCGACACCACGCGGCACACCTTGCGGGCCATGGTGGAGAATACCTCGAAGGGCACTTTGATCTGCTGTTCCGGGCTCACCTGCGGGAAGGTGGGGAAATCGGCGGCAGCCAGGGATCGGATCGAGAACGACGATGATTCGCAGGATATGACGGCGGTATCGTCATTCACCTCGATGAACACGGCGGCATCGGGGAGGTTCTTCACGATGTCGATGAACAGCTTTCCCGGTATCACGGCGGCTCCCGGTTCTTCCACCAGGGCAGCTGCTTGGAATTGCACGGACATCTCGAGGTTCGTGGTTTGGAATTGCACGGAATCGTCTTTCGCTTCCACGTAGATTCCCGACAGGATGGGAAGGGTAGCCCGCTGGGCAAGGCCCTTCTGCACGATGGTGAGGGCATTGAGCAGTTCGCTTTGGCTGATACTGAGCTTCATGGGCACTCCTTGGAAAGCGGGAATCGGATAGAACACAGCATACTTTATATTGGGCGGAAGGGGGACTTGAACTAGCGTGTCGGGGGACGTTCGCTTCGATACATCCAGCGCGAAGGAGCTGGATGTGCCGAAGCGAACGTCC
>CANOBU010000041.1 GCA_947564425.1 uncultured Eggerthellaceae bacterium | reverse complement strand
GGCTGCGATTGGACCTGGGCGGCCGGCTGCGACCCGGCGGCCGGTTCAGCCGGTTCGGGGCAGCAGGCAGCCCCCGCTGAGCCATCCAGGACATAACCGCAAGAGGCGCAGGCCATACGGTTGCCATCGGCCTCCCGGGGCTGCAGCGGGCCCCCGCAATTCGGACAATAGATCATAGCGAACCCCCTTACCGGGCCTTCAGCGCGAAGCGCTCCCCATTCGCGCCCCATGATAGCACTGGCCCGCAAGGACCCCGCGCATCTGCCGGCCAGCCGGACGGCTGCAGCGAGGTTATCGGCCAAACCGATAACAGGCAATGGATATTTGGTATTTTGACCCCCCGGCCTTTTGCCTTAGAATCATTCTGCCGAAAACCGCCCGCCAACCCTAAGGTCTGCCGATGATAGAGCTGAAGAACCTCACGAAGAAATTCAAGGTCGGGAAGACCGAGGTCGCCGCCGTCGATGACGTCAGCCTCACCATTCCCGACGGCGACATCTACGGCATCATCGGCTTCTCGGGGGCGGGCAAATCCACCTTGGTCCGCTGCATCAACCTGCTGGAGCGGCCCACTTCCGGCGAGGTGCTGGTGGACGGCGTGGACCTTACGAAGCTCCCGCGCAAGCAGCTGCTGGCGGCCCGCAAGAAGATCGGCATGATATTCCAGCAGTTCAACCTGCTGGCCCAACGCACCGTCGAGGCCAATGTGCGCTTCCCCCTGGAGATAGAGGGCGTGCCCCGGGCCCAAGCGGATGCCCGCGTAGCCGAGCTGCTGGCCCTGGTGGACCTCTCGGACAAGGCGAAGTCGTACCCGGCGCAGCTTTCCGGCGGCCAAAAGCAGCGGGTGGCCATCGCCCGGGCCCTGGCATCGCAGCCCCAGATCATCCTATGCGACGAGGCCACCAGCGCGCTGGACCCCATCACCACAAGCTCCATCCTGGACCTTTTGAAATCGCTCAATCGGCAGCTGGGGGTGACCATCGTCGTGATCACCCACGAGATGCGCGTGGTCGAGCAGATCTGCAACCACGTGGCCGTCATGAGCGGCGGCCGCATACAGGAACAGGGCACCGTGCGCGATGTGTTCCTGCATCCCGCCTCCGAGACGGCCCGCAAGCTCATACACCCGGCCGGCGACGACGCCCCCGAGGCGCTGCCCCCCAACACCCTGCGCCTCGCCTTCACCGGCGAGGAATCCGGAGCACCGGTCATATCCGACATGACGCTGCAATGCGATGTCATGGTGAACATCCTGTCGGCCAACACCGAGAACATCGGCGGCAAGCCCTTCGGCCAGATGCTCATCCAGCTGCCGGACGACCCCGCCGCCGTCCAGCGCATCGAGGAGTACCTGGCCGGGCGCGATATCACCTACGAGGTACCCGGGAAAGGAAGCGAATAGCATGAGCCCCGAAATGATCGGCCTTCTGGCCCAGGGAACCTGGGAGACGCTCTATATGACACTGGTCTCCACGGCCATCGCCTACATCATCGGCATACCCATCGGCGTCATCCTGTACATCACCGGCGAAGGCGGCATCCGCCGCAACCGCACGGTGAACGCCGTGGTGGGCGTTATCGTGAACATCCTGCGCTCCGTGCCCTTCCTCATATTGCTGGTGGCCATATTGCCCTTCACCCGCCTGGTGGTGGGCACCACCATCGGCTCCACGGCCACCATCGTCCCGCTGGTCGTGGCTGCCGCACCCTATGTGGGGCGCATGGTGGAATCATCCCTGAAGGAGATAGATGCGGGCGTCATCGAGGCGGCCCGGGCCATGGGCACCTCGGCTTGGCAGATGATATACAAGGTGTTCCTGCCCGAGGCGAAGCCATCGCTTCTGGTGGGTGCCACCATCTCGCTGGCCACCATCCTGGGCTACTCGGCCATGGCCGGCTTCGTCGGCGGCGGCGGCTTGGGCGCCATCGCCATCAACTACGGGTACTATCGGTACCAATCCGATATCATGCTGATCACCGTGGCCCTGCTCGTCATCATCGTGCAGATACTCCAGGAGGGAGGCCTGAAACTGGTCGGCAAGGTAGACAAGCGACTGCGCTAGGAGGAAGAGAAGAATGCAGAAGAAGAATCGATGGAAGAAGTACCTGGGAGCGGCCGCAGCGGCTGCCCTGCTCACGCTGGCCCTCGCCGGCTGCTCGGGCGGTTCGGCCTCCGGCAGCGCGGCAGCGGGCAGCGCCGCCGCCTCTTCGGGGGCATCCCAGAACGAGGTCATCAAGGTGGGCGCCTCGCCCACGCCCCATGCCGAGATCCTGAACGCCGTGGCCGACCAGCTGGCAAGCGAGGGCTATACCCTCGATGTGGTCGAATACAACGATTACGTGCTGCCCAACACGGCACTGGAGGATGGCGAGCTCGACGCCAACTACTTCCAGCACATCACCTACCTGAACGACTTCAACGAAGAGAACGGCACGCATCTGGCCTCGGCAGCGGGTATCCACTTCGAGCCCTTCGGCCTGTACTCCCAGAAGGTCGCATCGTTGGATGAGCTGCAGGACGGCGCCGTGGTGGCCGTGCCCAACGACACCACCAACGAGGCCCGCGCCCTGCTGCTGCTGGAGCAGGAAGGGTTGATCACCCTGAACCCCGAGGCGGGCATCACCGCCACGGTGCTCGATATCACCGATAACCCGAAGAACCTGCAGATCCGGGAGGTCGAAGCCGCCCAGGTGCCCCGCACTCTGCCCGAGGTCGACATCGCGGCCATCAACGGCAACTATGCCCTGAACGCCGGTCTGAACGTCGAAGAGGCCATCGCCACCGAATCGGCCGACGGCGAGGCGGCCCGCGCCTACGTCAACGTGCTGGCGGTGAAAGACGGCACCCAGGACGAGCCCAAGATCCAGGCCCTGGTGAAAGCCCTGGCCTCCGACACCGTGGCGCAGTTCATCGCCGATAACTACAACGGCGCCGTGGTGGCCGTGTCCTAGCCCTGGCGGAAACGCCGCTCCCGCACAGGAGCGCCCCGGCTGCAGAGTCGCAGCCGGGGCGCTTTTCCTTCGCCGGGCACCGGCATCCCGAAAGCCTGCCGCCTTACCGTCATGGTTCCAGATACAGCTCCTGCAGCCTCAGGCGGTCCTCGGCGCCGAAACCAAGGGCCCCATCCAGATAGCCCTCCAGCGACCCGTATGCCTCCGTTACGGCATCGAGGGCCGTTTGCAGATTGGCGGGGTCGGCATAGATATAGGCCTCAAGGTCGGCATCGAGCACCTTGGCCACATGGGCGGACTCCAGGAATCGCTGGAGCCGTTGGAGCCATCCGTCCATGAACAGGTTCGTTGCCAGGTAGTCCTGATGTATGACCTCCATCGGAACCCCCAAGGCGCACTCCACCAGCACTGCGGCCAAGCCCGTGCGGTCCTTCCCCTGGGTGCAATGCCACAGGGTTGCGCCCTCGTCGGCGTCCAGGAGGACCTTCAGCAACCGGCTATAGGCCTGTCGGCCGGCCTCCCCCATCACGCACTTCGCATACAGCTCGCGCATATAATCGGCTGCATCCAGGGCGAATTCCGCCATAACGCGCACATTCGCCTTCAGGTCGGCCAAATCGGTGCCCAGCACCTCGTCATCGGAAAGCACCGGCAGGTACTCGTAGGACACCCCGGGCAGGCGCAGCACCGGATCCTCGGCCCCCTGTATCTCCATCTTCGTGCGCAGGTCCACGATGCGGCGCAAGCCGCAACCATCGGTCAGGGTCCGCTCATCCAAAGCCGACAGCCTGTTCAGGTCGCCGGAGCGCAGCAGGCGCCCCTTGCGGATGCGCCGGCCGCCGGCGGCCGGCATGCCGCCCAGGTCCCGGGCATTCCCCACGCTGGCCAGATGCAAGCACCCGAAATCGGGGAATCCCGCCACCGGCTGCGGCAGCGGGGAATCGAACGGCTGCTCATGGGATTCTCGGCGGTCTGCCATCGGGTTCCTCCTATACGCGAAAGCGCCGATGCGGTCGGTATCGATGCCCGCATCGGCGCCTGCAGCTTATCCTTGCCATCCGGATCCGGCCCACGACCGCGAGGCGGTCGGGATACGGACCGGCAGCGGCGAGTTACTTCTCCTCGCGGATCTCCTCAGCCTCTTCGCCCTGCTTCTCGGCTTCCTCGACGGAGATATGCTCCAGGGTATCGCTCTCGAAGCTCTCGAAAGAAATGCTGTCGCCCTTTTTCTCGCATCCCATGGTAATCACCTTTCCCTTTTCTCTTTTCCCTTTTCTCTTGGCGCCTCGGGCGATTCCATTGCCCCGTCCCAAGCGCTTGAGTCAAGTATGCCGCGGCTGCAGGGGAATGGCGTCCTCGTGGGCCTTCGGTAACGATTCCGCCGTTGCGTCGTTGTCGTTCCGTTATATTGGGCGTCGGGCTCAGAAAGGCAGCAGGCCCAGGTGCTCCAGAAGGGTCTTGGCACCTATCAGGATGAGCACGATGCCGCCCGCCAGGGTGGCAGCCCGGTTGTAGCGCGTGCCGAAGCGATTGCCCAGGGCGACGCCCGCCAGCGACAGCGCGAAGGTGGTAACACCGATAATCGTCGCGGCTTCGGCGATGTTCACCGCCATGAAGGCGAAGGTGCAACCCACGGCGAAGGCATCGATGCTGGTGGCGATAGCCAGCAGGAACAGCTCCCGGATATCAAGCCGGTCGCCGGCGGCGGCTTCTTCCTCCCCTTCATCCTCGTGGAAGGCATCCCAGATCATCTTGGCACCTATGAGCGCCAGCAGGACGAAGGCGATCCAATGGTCGAAGGGCTCCACCAACGAGGCGAACCCGGTGCCCAGGAAGAAGCCGAGCAAAGGCATGAGGGCTTGGAACGCACCGAAGAAAAGCGCGATCACCAGGGCATGGCCCCAGTTCACGCGCTTCATAGCCAGGCCTTTGCAGACGGATACCGCAAAGGCATCCATCGACAAACCCACCGCGATCATGAACAGCCCGGGAAATCCCATGCACCCCTCCCTCGAAGGCGATGCATGGGATTATACGGCAATCAGAAGGCCTCGGGCGCCCCTGTGGTGGAAAGCCCGTAGACGCACATGGTCACGCCGCGCATGATAAGGAACACCGCCAGGAATATGGCGAAGCTGGCCGGCATGAGCATGAACATGATGCCGCACAGGATGGAGACCAGCCCGTTGACCAGCATGAGGCCCCAGCCGGGCCCCGCCTTGCGCAGCGAGATAGCCGCCGCTATGGCCATGCCGCCGTAGAACAGCACGAATATGCCCGCCATCATGGGGATCACCATCGAAGTGACCACCGGGTGTATAAGGAACATCAAGCCCAGGATGATGCTGCAGATGGCATTCACCACCGCCCATCCCGAGGTCATCCCCGTACCGCGGAAACGGAAGTACGAGATAAGGTCGAAGATACCCCCCACCAGCAGCATCACGCCGGCCAGTATGGCGATGCTCACCAACGTGAGCCCCGGCCAGAAGAAGATGATGATACCCGCTATGACCACCACCAGGCCTGCGAAGAACAGGCCCCAATCACGACTCGCGCTTTTCGTGTTTCCCATAAGGAACACCCCCTTGGCTTCCCGACACCCCTTGCCCCGGCAGGGCGGGGTGCCTGCTACTCCTTGCCTGCGATTATAGGTATTCGCGGAAAGGCCCCTGGCACCTACCGGGGAGCCGTCATCGTCCCGAAACTTTGCGGACACCACGGAGCAAGGGAAGGGTCCGGGGTGACAGGAGGGTCAAGGCGGAGTCATGCGGTCATCGCACCATCGACTGATGGAAGGCGGCACGCGACCAATGGCCCCTGAACAACCGGCCGAGGAAGGTGCCAGACTACCCCCTGAGGCGATGCAGGAGGTGCTGGCAGAAGGCGCAATGACCGCCTGAACCCGTCAGGGACAATGCCATCATTGGCTATGCTCATACAAAGAAGTAAGTGCGGAGCGAATCAACGCTGGATGCTTGATGACATTAGCCCCGTCCTGTGTCATCCAGTCCTGTGTCATCCACTGTGTCATCCTTACAGCACAAGGAACGTTACGAGCGGGATGGTGATGAGGGACAGTGCGAGCGTGGCCACGGTGATCCCTGCGGCATAGTCGCCGTAGGGGCCGCGCTGCGCGGCGATCATGGGGACGATGGTCATGGTGGGCAGCGCCGCGATGAGCGTGATGGCGGTCACCATGTCGGAGGGAAGCGGCGTCTGATGCAGCAGGAGCGCTATGGCGCAAGGGAGCAGCACCATCTTCACGGCAACTCCCATATAAAGCTCCTTGCGCCTGATGGCGGCAAGGATGTTCGAGAAACACAGCAGCGCTCCCAGGTAGATCATGCACATCGCCGAGGTTGCCGAAGATACCATGGAAAGCGCATCGGCAAGCAGGCCAGGCAGCGGGATCTCGGCCAAAACGAAGACGAAGGCAAGCACCATGGCCACGATGTTGGGGGTGAACAGCACATCGGCCGCGTTTCGCACCATGTGGCGGAGGCTGTGGACGCTGCCGCCTTCTGCCTCGCTTCCCTCGAAATGCTCCATCCTCCGCTCCTTGGGCGTAGCCAGCCACACGCCGAGCGTCCAGAACACGGGTGTGTCCACGATACCGAAAAGCGCCATGTAGAGCAGGCCCAAGTCGGGGAATACCGACGACATGAGCGGCATGCCCACGAATCCCGTATTGCCGAAGATGAAGCAGAACATGAAGATGCGGCCCTGATCGTAAGGCAGGCGCATAAGCCTCATGAGCAAGAGCGTGATGAGCGTGATGGCCGCGTAGAACCCAACAGCGAGCGCTATCATAGGCAGGTTATCCGCCATCGCCTGGCGCGTACAGCCGGTGACTGTCGCATAGAAGATGAGGCACGGCAAAAGCACCTTGGTGATGAGCCTGGCGAACTCGGGCAGGAAATCGCGCTTGATGACGCCGATCTTGCCCGCCACGAAGCCGGTGGCCAAGATGAGGAAGAAGATGAGCATGGTATGCATGACCACAGCGAAAACCAAAGCGAGGACGCCTTCCTGTCAGGATCGGAACTGATGCCCAGATTCTAATCAGGCGAGTCTCACTTTCGGATGAGCCATGCAAAGTGCGAACAGGTGACCCTCAAGTGTCGGGAACGAGCCTACTGCGGAAACGTCCCCTTCGTGAGGCGATCGAAGCCGCCCGAGACGAACTCGTCCAGCGTCTTTCGCGTCAGGTCCCAGTCATCGCGCTTGCCGAAGGGAGAGCGGGCGACCATGAGGCATCCGCTCGCCTGGAAGAGCATGACCGCCTCGGCTTGGGGCCGGGGGATTCCCGCGCCCATGAGGACGCCGCGCGTGGGTGCGCTCGTCGGGTCGGCACCGAGGCGGCTCATCCAGACGCGGGAGAACTGGGGCTCTTCTATCACGGCAGCGTACTCATCCCGAGTCCGCAGGCGCTCGCAGAAGGGCATCTTCTCCGAAGCAGAGCACTGACCGCACCCGAATTGCTCGATGACGGTGCGGACGCCGGAGAAGGCGTCATCCACGAGTTCCTGGTAGACCGCGAGGATGTTGGGATAATGGTCATAGAACGTCGTCCTTCCGATGTTCGCCCTCGCCGCCAGCTCGCGCACTGAGATGCGGCTCAAGTGCTTCTCGGAAAGGAGATCGATCAGGCTGCGCTTGAGCGCCGAGCGCACACCGGAGTCCGCGATAGCAGGAGAATCGGATTCCATGTGCGAACCTCCCTGAACGGCGGCGAAAGAGACGTTTGTGAGGCTGCGGAAGGTCGTCAGTGCGGCTTCCGGCTCTTCGGCAAGTTCTCCGGCGAGCCACCACCGCGCCACTTCGCAGAGCGTCTTCCCGAGATGCTCTGCATACAGCTCATCCTGCACGCCCGGCTTTATCTGCACGCTCGCTCCGATGCGCTCCCCGAAGAAGGCGACGAGCTGGCTTTCGATCGCCTCCCAGAACAAATGGCTGCTCGGGCTCGCGAGCAGCGGCGCCAGGCGATTGCGTTGCTCGGACAAGTGGCAGAGCACGTGGAGAAGCTGCTCTTCCGTGCTGCCTGAAAAAAAGGAGTGCCCCTTTTCCGGCGCAGGGGCGGCCACATGGGCGAAGATGTCCTTGCAAAGCTCGTCGAGCAGGGCGTCCTTCGTTTGGAAGTGCGCATAGAACGTCGTGCGCCCGACGTCTGCGGCTTCGATGATGTCGCCGACTGTTATCGACGAGTAGCTCTTCTGCTGCAACAGCTCTTCAAACGCGCCGAAGATGGCGGCCCTGCTCTTGCGCACGCGTCTATCCATTGAATCGTTCATTTCGCCTCCTTTGTTCGGAATGGCACGATGGCAGCCTTTTGCCTCTTGTCTGTAAGGTTTCCCTCTTGGGAAGATATAGAACACTATCTTCGGTAACCTATTATAAGTCTGTGAGGCATCATGAACAGCAAGGGCAAGGTCGCTTCGTTGGCAGCGCTCGCATCCGCCCTTTTCTACGGCGTATCGGTACCTTTCGTGAAGGCGCTTGAGGAGAGGTCGTCGGCATCGTGGACATCCGCATTCCTTTATTTAGGAGCAGGCTGCGCGATGGCCGTCCTCGCATGCGCTCTGAGGATCAGTGGCCATCGGGATGCTCTCGGCGGCGAGCCGCTGGGGCTGCAACAGGTTCCCCTTCTCGCGCTCATGGTAGTCCTCAACACCGCCAGCGCGATAGCCCTCGTGGCTGGTATAGCCCTTTCGAGCGCGGCTGCCGCCTCCCTCTTGGGGAATCTCGAAGTCGTAGCAACGGCCGTGTTCGCATGGCTCATCTTCCGCGAGCCGATGACCAGGCGGTTCGTGGCGGCGCTCATGGCCATCACGCTCTCGGGGCTGCTCCTGGGCTGGGATGGAGGCGATGGCCTTCTGTCCCCCGGCGCGCTCCTCATCATGCTCGCATGCGTGTTCTGGGGCTTGGAGAATAACTGCACGCGCGCCCTGGCGGATTACGACGTTGTTGTCGTGACGAGGGCCAAGGGCATCTTCACGGGAGCCGCCTCCGCTGTCACGGCAGTGTGCCTGGGTGGTTCATTCGAGCCAGCGAGTGCGCTTCCGCTGCTCGGGGTGGGTGCGGTGTCATACGGGCTGAGCATCGTGCTCTACATCTGGGCGCAACGCCATATCGGGGCTGCAAGGACGGGCAACCTCTATTCGATCGCCCCGTTCGTCGGAGCGGCGGTCTCATGGATGATGTACGGCTTCGACGCGCAGCCGATGTTCTGGTTGGCGCTCGCCCTGTCGGCGCTGGGGGTTATCCTCACTTGGGAAGACGTATCAAGAGGCAAAGGCAAAGGAAGCGCTGAGGAGGAGGAGGAGGAAGGGTCGACGGCTTGATGTGCCTCTTTTGTGATCGCGGGAGAGGCAAGCAAGGGCCCGCCGACCGGATGGCCGACGGGCTTCGATGAGGCTGCGACGCTTAGGCTGCGGCCTGCCCGACTCGCGAGCGGATGCGGGCGAAGCCGTACTCGTCTGCGCTCGGCGGCCGGTAGCCTTGGACAGTGATGCAGGACGGGGATAATGTCATCATTAGTTACACTTATATAAAGAGAACAGGCAAAGGAGCACGAGTGACCCGGATTCCTCGTCAAGAATCATCAAGCAACGTCTATCACGTGATCGTCAGAGGTGCTGGCCGAAGAATCTTGTTCGAGGATGACGAGGACAGGCGATTCTTCCTCGACAAGATTGCGCAATGCAAAGATAGATGCGATGTTGCGATCCTTGCTTGGTGTTTGATGGAGAATCACGCCCATTTGCTCGTCAAGTGCGAACTGTCAGACCTTACACGATTGATGAGGTCGTTCAATACCGCATTCGCGCGTTACTACAATGGTCGTCATGGCCATGTCGGGCCAGTCTTCCAGGACAGGTTCAAAAGCTATCCTGTGGAGAGCGATGCATATCTTATGGAGCTCGTTCGCTATATCCATATGAACCCGCAACGTGCCGGGATCTGCCTCCATGATGAATATCCTTGGAGCAGCTATGCGGAATACATCGGCAAGCCAACCCTCTGCGCGACAGAATCCGTGCTCGATAGCTTTGGTGAGACACGGCAATTCGTCGACTTCCATAAGAGCGCGCCTGATGAGGTCGCGGTGGATATCATCATCGAAGAAGGAAACATCTCGATAAAGAGGGCAGTTATCCCTGATGGCGAGGCCGTTGAGATAGCCAGGCGCTTCTTCGGAAGCGAGTTTGCCAACTCCATTGCCAGCATGCCTCGCACGAAGAGGAACGATGCGCTGCGGCGATTGCGTAATTGCGGCCTGTCAGTGCGACAGATTGAGCGGCTTACAGGAGTAGGACGGGGCGTGATCCAGAAGCTTTGAGCCTCTAGCGGCGAGAACGGATTGAATCAATTTTGATGACATTATCCCCGTCCTGCGTCATCCCCGCCATAGGCACCGGTCTGGCGCTCCCACAGGCGCTCATAGGAGCCTTTTGCTGCCACCAGTTGGCTATGGGTGCCGTCTTCGACCACCTTCCCGTGATCGAGCACCACGATACGGTCCAAATGGGCGATGGTGGACAGCCGATGGGCCACCACCAAGGTGGTGCGTCCCGCCATCAGCTTGCCCAGGGCATCTTGCACCAGGGCCTCGCTCTCGGAGTCCAGGGCGCTCGTGGCCTCGTCCAGCACCAGGATGGGGGCATCGGTCAGCATGGCACGGGCGATGGCGATGCGCTGCCGCTGGCCGCCGGACAGCTTCACGCCACGTTCGCCGGTGATGGTCTGGAATCCCTGGGGCAGCGCCTCGATGAACTCCAGGGCGTTGGCCTGTCGGGCCGCCTCGCGGATCTCGTCCATGGTGGCACCGGGACGGCCGTAGGCGATGTTCTCGGCGATGGTGCGGTGGAACAACAGGGCCTCCTGGGGCACGTAGGCTATGGAGCGGCGCAGGCTCTGCTGGGTGATGGCAGCCACGTCCTGGCCGTCCACCAGGATGCGCCCCTGCTGGATGTCGGCCAGGCGCAGCAGCAGCTTGGTCAGGGTGGTCTTGCCGGCCCCGCTCATGCCCACCAGGCCCACGCGCTGGCCTGCCGGTATATGCAGGTCGAAGCCATCGAACACGGTGGTCTCCACACCGCCGTCGGTATAGGAGAACCCGATGCCCTGGAAATCGATGGTCCCCTCGCGCACCTCCAGGGGCGCGGCACCGGGTATGTCATCGACCAGCCGGGGCTCATCCAGCACAGCCGTCATGCCGCTGGCATCGCCGAACACCTGGTTCAGCCGCTGCAGCCCCGTATTGATGAAGTTGAACTGGTTGGTAAGGGTATAGGTATACGTGAACATCATCACCAACGTGCCCGGCGTTATGCCGAACCATGCGTTGCCGCCTGCGATGAACACCGTCACGGTGGACATGATGACCACGGTTATGCAGGCGGTTATCACCCCGCGCATGATAGAGGACTTCATTCGCTTGGAATCGCGCTGCACCACCTCGCGGTTGGCGGTATCGAACAAGCCGCGCTCGTAGTCCTCGCGGCCGCAGGTCTTCACGGCCAAGATGTTCGTCACGGCATCGGAGAGCTCGCCTGACAGTTGGTTCTGGGCCGCGGCGGCCTTCTCGTTCAGGTGCAGGATGCGCTTGTACATCAGATACGACACCGTGGCATACACCGCCAGCAGCACCATCAGGATGCCCACATACACCGGAACCAGGGGCAGAAGCAGGGTGCAGGTGAACACGACGGAGCATACCACCGGCAGGAAGGGGAAGGTGATAGTGTTCACCAGCAGGGTGTAGGCGTTCATGAACTTGGAGGTCTGGCTCACCAGGGTGCCCCCGAAACGGTTGGAATGAAACGACATGGATTGGTTGGCCAGGGTATCGAAGCAGGTGGTGGCCAGGTCGTAGTTCACCGATATCTGCAGCTTCCATACGGTGTAATCCTGCAGCTTGCTGCAGGCCTGACCGCACAGGTTGATCAGGATGAGCGCCGCTATGTAGGGCCCGAACACCGGGAACACCTGGTCGGCCGACACGGAGCCCGCACTCACACGGTCCACGATAAGGCTCATCACGTAAGGGTTGCCGTAGGTGAGGAAACCGCAGAATCCGATGGTGGACAGCATGGCAGCCGCGAACAGCAGCCCATGGTTGCGCGTGGCCCGCCAGAAGTAATGGAGCGTGCGGGCGGTGGTCGACGGCTTGTTCCCAGAAGATCCCATAGGTAGATTCTACCCCGCCATCCGGGTACCCCCTGCCAGGTTTTCCGCTTGATTACGGAATGGGGCCGGAAGGTTCCGCCGCGCGTTTCATTCCTATAATCGAACCAAGGTTCAACCCGATTAGGAGGGATGCATTATGAAACGGGAAAGCAGCGCCCCTGCGGGCCTCTTGAAATCCTTGGCAGCCGTTTTCGCCGTGGCGGTCCTGGCCTTCGCCCTGGCCGGCTGCACGCAGGCAACCTCGTCCTCGGCCGCTTCTTCGACCGCCGCATCATCGGATTCCGCGTCCGCGGCCTCCGAAGCTCCCGCCGAGGCCGCAGCAACCGGCTTCAAGGTGGATATCGATGCCCCCGGCTGGGATAAGCTCACTTCCACGCCCATGATAGCCGCCGTGGAACCCGTCATCGAGGGCGTAATGGACAACGGGCCGCTCTACTTCGCCATCGACGCCGACCAACCGGCAGCCATCGAAGTGGATCCGGGCACCTACAAGGTCACCTTCATATCCGGCGTGAACATGGATGGCTCTATCTACACCTTCCCATCCACCAAGGAGGTATCGGCCGGTACCTTGAATGACGCCTCCGCCGTGCTGGATGTGGAGGCAACACTGGTGACCCCCGCCAGTGTGACCCCGGAGCAGATGGAGCACGTCATAGCCGCCAGCACCATCGCTACCCAGAACCTCAGCGGCACCGATAAAGATGGCAGCGCCATCTTGGAGGACATCATCAAGAACGCACAGAACGCCCCCGAGGTACCGGTAGAGAACATCCAAAGCGCCCAGGACCTCGCCCGCAGCGCCCTCGAGAACGGCGAAGCCAGCGACATAACCCTGAACACACCCCCGCAGAACCTAACCGCCGAGTAACCTCCCACGAACAACTCCCCCAATAAAGGAAGGCCGGGCATAGCCCGGCCTTCCTTTACTTATAACCGCTCCAGGAGCGCCCGCGCAGGTCGCCCGCAAGCCGGACCTCCCCCGGAACGCAGGAAGCGCCCTGCGCGGGCGCGACGTCCTATCCTCCCGCAGCCTCGCGCTGCAGTACTTTCGGCGATGGCGGGCTTAACTTCCGAGTTCGGAATGGGATC
>CANOBU010000040.1 GCA_947564425.1 uncultured Eggerthellaceae bacterium | reverse complement strand
ACATCACCGCATCCATCATCATGCAGCTGATGCAGGGCGTCATCCCCGCCGTGGGGCGCTGGGCCAAGGAAGGCGAGACCGGCCGGCGCCGCATCACGCAGGTGACGCGCTATATCACCCTGTTCCTGGGCCTGATCAACGCCATCGGCTACCTGCTGCTGTTCCAGTCGTCCCAGTACGGCGTGCAGTTCAGCAGCGAGGTGCCTGCGGCCCTCACCAGCATCGTGATCGTGTTCACGCTGGTGGCCGGCACGGCGTTCATCATGTGGATGGGCGAGCTGATCACCCAGCGGGGTATCGGCAACGGCATGTCGCTGATCATCTTCATCAGCATCGTGTCGCGCGTGCCCTCGGCCATATTCAGCTCGATCAACCTGAATTCCGACCTGGGCATGGGCATCGCCATCACCATCCTCATCCTGGTGGTGGTTCTGGCCTGCATCCCGGCGATTATCTTCATCGAGCGCGCCCAGCGCCGCATCCCCGTGAATTACGCGAAGCGCGTGCAGGGCAACAAGATGATGGGCGGCCAGAACACCTACATCCCCCTGAAGGTGAATGCTGCCGGCGTCATCCCCATCATCTTCGCAAGCTGCCTGATCTACTTCCCGGCCCAGCTTGCCGCCCTGTTCAACGTGGAATGGCTCAGCGTGTTCGCCGATGCCGTCTCGCAGGGGTGGCTCAACTGGATCCTCACCGTGGCGCTCATTGTGTTCTTCGCCTACTTCTACACCTCTATGGTGTTCAATCCGGAGGAGACCAGCGACAACATCCGCAAGCAGGGCGGCTTCATCCCGGGCATCCGTCCCGGCAAGCCCACTACGGAATATATCCGCAATGTGCTGCGCCGCATCACGTTGCCCGGCGGCCTGTTCATCGCGGCCATCGCCGTGATACCGTCCATCCTGTTCTTCTTCACCAGCAATCAGCTGATCCAGGCTATCGGGGGCACCTCGATCCTCATCATGATCTCTGTTTCGCTGGACACCATGACCAAGGTGGAGTCGCAGCTGAAGATGCACAACTACGAGGGCTTCTTCAAGTAAGGCCGGCATCCGGCATCGGAACCCCCGGCGGCCCGGTGCGCTCGCGCATCGGGCCGCTTCCGTCGAAAGGGCTCGCCGAGAAACCATGGGCACTGTATCCCTGCCATATCTGATTTGCAGCATCCTGGCCTTCATCCCGGCTCTGACGCTGCACGAGGTGGGCCATGCCTTCGCAGCCAACCGCCTGGGCGACCCCACGGCCAAGCGGGCCGGCCGCATATCCCTCAACCCCTTGAAGCACGTCGACCCCTTCGGCACCGTGCTCATGCCGTTGCTGCTCATGGTCATGAACATGCCGGTGTTCGGCTATGCGAAGCCGGTGCCCTATAACCCCCATTACTTCAAGGATCCGCGCAAGGGCGACCTGCTGGTGGGCTTGGCGGGACCGGCGGCCAATCTGCTGCAGGCGCTGGCGGGGGCGGCGGTGGCCTGGATCATCGCCTTGGCGCTGCCGGTCGATGCCCTGATGGCGGCGAACGTCCTGTTCCGATACTTCTACGGCCTGTTCCTGCCGCTGTATGTGCTGATCAACCTCTTCCTCATGTTCTTCAACCTGCTGCCCATACCCCCTTTGGACGGTTCGTCGATCTTCGCCTTCTTCTGCCCGGTGAAATACCTGCCGGCCTATTACCGCATCCAGCAATACGCCCTGCCCATATTCCTGGTGATCGCCATACTGCTGCCCGAGGTGCTGCATGTGAATCCCATCGGCGCCTATCTGGATGTGACCGCCTACAATATCTTCGACCTCATATTCCCCTAAGGGGCGCCTATGTCGTATCGCGTGCGCACAGATAACTTCGAGGGGCCCTTCGATATCCTGCTGTACCTGGTCAGCCGCAAGCAGGTGGATATCGGATCTATCTCCATCGCCGAGATAGCCGACCAGTACCTGCGCGAGATAAGCACCATGAGCCTGGTCGACCTCGATGTATGCAGCGATTTCCTGCTGGTGGCCTCGACGCTGCTGGAGCTGAAGGCCCAGAGCCTGGTTCCCCGCGACAAGGATGCCACCGACGAGGAGATAGCGGAGCTTGCCCCCGATGATGCCCGGGAGCTGCTTGTGCAGCGCCTGTTGGAATACAAGAAGTTCAAGAATGCCGCCGCCATGCTGGAGGGCCGCGCTGAGGCGCAGGGCCGTCTGCACACGCGCCCCTTCGGTCCGCCGGCCGAGCTGACCGACGGCCTGATGCCCGATTTCCTGCAGGGGATACCCCTGGAGACCCTGGGCGTGCTGGCAGCCCAGGCGTTGTCGCGGCGCGAGACGGCGCTGCTGGAATCCGAGCATATCGCAGCGAAGCCCATTCCTGTAGAGGTGCATGTGCGCTCGCTGCATTACCGTGTGATGAACAAGAAGAGGATGCGCTTCTCCGAGATGGTGGATGCCGATACGCCCAAGCCCATCGTGGTGGTGACGTTCCTGGCGCTGCTGGAGCTGTACAAGCGCTCGATGGTGACCTTGAGCCAGGCCGAGCAGTTCGGCGACATCGAGGTCACCTACATCGAGGGCTCGGGGGAGCTTGTCTTCGACGATGACGGCGAGACGCCGGGGGAGGACCGCTGATGTTCGAGGGATTGCGGGAGGAGTCGCTGCCGGCGGCGCTGGAGGCGCTGCTATTCGTGACCGACGAGCCGGTGAATGCCATAGCCCTGGCCCAGATGCTCGAGGTGGATGTGGCGGCGGTGCAGGCAGCTCTGGAGGCCCTGCGGGATTCCCTGGAGACCCAGAACCGGGGCATCCAGCTGATGCAGGTAGCCGGTGGTTGGCGCCTGTGCACCCATCCGTCGTTCCACGAGCTGCTGGAGCACTACGTGCTGTCGTGGGATACCCGCAAGCTGTCGGCTGCGGCCCTGGAGGTGCTCTCCATCGTGGCCTATCTGCAGCCGGTCACGCGCAGCCGTATAGCCGACCTGCGCGGCGTCACCTCCGACGGCCCCCTGAATACCCTCATCGAGCGCGGTTACGTGCGGGAGGCCGGTACGGCCGACACCCCCGGCAATCCCACGCTGTACGCCACCACCCGCACCTTCCTCGAGAAATACGGGTTGAATTCCGTGAAGGATCTGCCGGATCTGGAGGGCTTCGCCCCCGACGAGGCCATGGCGAAGCTCATCCGCGAGCGGCTGGGGGCTCCGGAGGCGGCCGGGGCCGTTCCGGCTCCCGAGGACCTGCCCTCGCCGGAGCAGCTGGCCGCCGATGCCCAGGCGGCCCTGGCCGGAGTGGTGGAGAAGATCGACTTCGACAAGCTCACGTTCAATACCGACGATGAGTAGCCCCGACCCTGTCCCCCCGGAGGGGCTGCCCTATGGGGAACGCCCCGACGATGGCCGCGGCGGCAAGGTGGTTCCCCTGCGGCTGCAGAAGTACCTGGCCCGCTGCGGCGTGGCATCGCGGCGCGCCTCCGAGGACCTCATCACCGCCGGCCGCGTAACCGTGAACGGCGCTCCCGCCACAGAGCTCGGCACGAAGGTCGATCCCTTGGCCGATGAGGTATGCGTGGACGGCCGCCCCATCGCCTGGGGCGCCCGTCCCGTTACCCTGATGCTGCACAAGCCCGCCGGCGTGGTGACCACCATGCGGGCGCAATCGGCCAAGCCCATCGTGGCCGACCTGGTGCCGCGGGACCTGTACCCCGGGCTTTACCCCATCGGCCGGTTGGATGCCGACACCACGGGCATCCTGCTGTTCTCGACCGACGGCGACCTGGGCAACGGGCTGCTGCATCCCAGCCGCCATGTGCCCAAGACCTATCGGGCCGAGGTGCGGGGAAGGCTGGCCGAGGGGGATCTGCAGCGCCTGCGGGAGGGCATGATGCTCGACGACGGCCCGACGCTGCCGGCCGAGGCGTCTTTCGCCGGGCCGGGGCGCTCGTGCATCGACATAACCGTGCATGAGGGCCGTTATCATCAGGTGAAGCGCATGTTCGAGGCATTGGGCCATCCTGTGGTGCGGCTTCATCGCTTCCGCTTCGGGCCCCTGGGGCTGGAGGGGCTGAAGGAGGGGGCCTGGCGCGAGCTGACGCCGGCGGAGCTGGCGTCGCTGCGGGCCGAGGCGGGTCTGCCGGAAGGGCCGGCCCTTTCCTAGATGACGATCAGCAAGGTGGCTGCCAGGGCTATGGCCGGACCGAAGGGGAAGGCATCGCCGCGCTTCCGGCCGCGCAGCACCGCTGCCGCCAGGGCCAGGATGCAGGCGAGCAGCACCGCCGCCAAGCCGGCTTCGAAGCCGAGATAGAATCCCAGCACGGCGAACAGCTTGACATCGCCGCCGCCGAGGGAGCCCGCCCTGCCGAGCCTCCCGGCTATCCAAGCCGCCAGGGCCATGAGCCCCCCTATGAGCACCAGGCCCGCCAGCGATGCCAGGAAGGCCTCGGAGCCGCCGGGGCGATAGGGAATGGCCCAGGCGAAGAAGGCCAGGCGGCAGCCCAGGGCGAACAGGATGCAGCCGTTGGGTATGATGCGGGCCAGCAGGTCGGTGCGCGAGAGGAAGATGAGGTCGGCGATGAAAAGGGCGAACTGCAGGGTTGCCGGCTGAAGCCCCCAGCGCAGAGCCAGGGCCCCGTAGGCCAGCGCGCCTGCCGCCCCCATGGCCAGGCCGAAAGGCGAGGCGATGCGGGGAGCGAAGCCGGCCGGCAGCGCGGCGGCGTAGCGCCGGGCGGCATAGGCCTCGGCGGCGGCGTTGGCGGCCATGCCCGCGATGAATCCTATGAGGGCGGAGATGGGCGCCATGGGACCTTCCGGGACGGGGAGGGCCGATGCCCTCCGGGAAGCAGATAATACATCAACGGGGCGCCCTTAGCTGCGAGGGTTGCAGGGTGCGTGCTAGAATGCTGCTAGGATACGAAGGGAAGGGAGCATCTTGTTCCAGCATGTCGTCATCATCGGTTTGGGGCTTATCGGGGCCTCGGTGGCCGAAGCCGCAGGCAGGGCGTGGCCCGATGTGCGCCTGACCGGCGTGGATATCGATGGGGTCACCTTGGCCCTGGCCCGCGAGAAGGGTATAGTGCACACGGCATGCACCCCCGACGACCCCGCTTTCCGCGCGGCCCTCGAAGGCGATGCCGACCTGGTCGTGCTGGCGACGCCCGCCGAGGCGGATGACCGGTACTTCGAGGCCATTGCCGAGAGCGGTTACGGCGGCATCGTCACCGACACCGCCTCGACCAAGGAGCGCATCGCGGCTTCGGCCCAGCGCCTGCTGCGCTATCCCGAGCGCTTCGTGCCCGGCCATCCCATGGCGGGTGCGGAAGTGAGCGGCATCGAGGGCGCCCGTGCCGACATGTTCCAAGGCGCCTATTGGGTGCTCTGCCCCGATGAGGACACCCCGGTCGATTACCTGCCGGCGCTCCACGAGTTCATCACGGGCCTGGGGGCCCGGGTCATCGTCATCCCGCGAGAGCAGCACGACCGTGCCGTGGCCGTGGTGAGCCATGTGCCCCATTTCGTGGCATCCGCGCTGGTCACTTTGGCTTCCCGCGCCGCCGGGGACGGCCAG
The DNA here is from genome assembly GCA_947564425.1 of uncultured Eggerthellaceae bacterium. Taxonomy (GTDB): domain Bacteria; phylum Actinomycetota; class Coriobacteriia; order Coriobacteriales; family Eggerthellaceae; genus UBA9715. The sequence continues at coordinate 7,707 of CANOBU010000040.1, read as the reverse complement.
CAGTCCATCATGCGGCTTGCAGCCGGCGGTTTCAAGGACACCACCCGCATCGCTGCCGGGTCCCCGAGCCTCTGGTGCGGTATCGCCTTCGATAACCAGGCCCAGCTGGCAGCGGGCCTCCGCGAGACCCAGGAAATCCTGGGCACCTTCATCGACGCGCTCGAGCGCCGCGACCGCAGCGCCCTGACGGCCCTGCTGAAAGAAGCGGCCGAGGTGCGCCGCTCGCTTCCGGCTGCATGGGTGCCGTCCTCCGAGAAGCTGCTGGAGGTGCGCATACCCATCGCCAACCATCCCGGCGCCGTGGCCGAGGCCACCGCCGTTGCCGGCGAGGTGGGATGCAATATACAATCCATCGAGATAGACCACGTGACCGAGGATCGAGCCTATCTCAGCATGGTGCTGACCGACGAGGGGGATATCGGGCAGTTGTCGGCGAAGCTGATAGGCGCCGGCTATGCGGTCTCGTTCGCGCCGCTGACCATAAAGGAGCACAGCCATGTCAAATGAAGATGCCACTGCCATCATCGAGCCCTTGGCCGCACCGCTTTCGGGCCGTTGCCGGGTGCCGGGGGATAAATCGATCTCGCACCGCGCCGTGCTGTTCTCGGCTATGGCCGAGGGCACCTCGAAGCTCTCCGGCGTGCTCGACAGCGCCGATGTGCGGGCTTCCATCGCCGCGGTGGAGAAGCTGGGGGCGAAGGTGTCTTTGGCCTCTCAGCCCGACGGCTCCCTGGCCGGCACCGTCGAGGGCTGGGGCGCTCGCGGGCCCGTGCAGCCCGACGGCCCCATCGACTGCGGCAACTCGGGCACCACGGCCCGTTTGCTGATGGGCATGCTGGCCCCTTGGGATATCTCCGTGCGCATAGAGGGCGACGCCTCCCTCTCGAAGCGGCCGATGCGCCGCATCACCGCCCCGCTTATGAAGATGGGCGTGTCGTTTACGCCGGCCGGGGCCGAGACCCTTCCCATCACCGAGCACGGCACGCCGCATCTGAAGGCCATCACCTACAACTCGCCCATGGCATCGGCCCAGCTGAAGACGGCGGTGCTGCTGGCCGGCTCCTATGCCGACGGGGTGACCGAGCTGAACGAGCCCTCGGTATCGCGCAACCATACAGAGCTCATGCTGCCCGAGTTCGGGGTTTCCACCACGGCCGGCGACCGCACGGCCCAGGTGAAGGGCCCGGCGGTGATGCAGGCCGCCGATGTGAAGGTGCCCGGCGACCCCTCCTCTGCCGCCTACCTGGTATGCGCCGCCTGCCTGAAGCGGGGCAGCGAGGTCACCGTCGAGGATGTATCGCTGAACACCGCGCGCACCGGTTTCCTCGTTACCTTGGAGCGCATGGGGGCCGACGTGCTGCCGAAGCGCACCGGATTGTCGGGCAAGGAACCCGTGGGCAGCATAACCGCCCGGTGGGTGCCGCGCCTGCGCGGTTGCGAGATCCCCGGCCACAAGATAGCCGGCCTGGTCGATGAGGTGCCGGTGCTCTCGCTGGTGGCCGCCTTCGCCCACGGCATGACGGTGTTCCGCAATGTCGAGGAGCTGCGGGCCAAGGAATCCGACCGCCTCGATGCCATCGTGTGCGGTCTGGCCCAGCTGGGGGTGGATGCCTGGACCGAGGGCGACGACCTGTTCATCGAAGGCCAACCCGACCTCCAGGTGCCCGATGGCCTCGTGCTCGATGCCCGGGGGGACCACCGCCTGGCCATGACGTGGTCGCTGGTGGGGCTTACGGGCTCCAAGCCGGTGGCGGTCACCGATTTCGACAGCGTGGCCGTGAGCTACCCCGGATTCATGGATGACATCGAGGAGTTGAGCCGATGATAATCGCAATAGACGGGCCCTCCGGGGCCGGCAAATCGACGGTTTCGGTGCAGGTGGCCGAGCGCCTGGGATTCTCGTGCCTCGATACCGGGGCCATGTACCGCTGCGTGGCCTGGTTCGCCGTGCAGGAGGGCGTCGCCCTCGATGATGTCGAGCGCCTGGGGGACATCGCCCTTACCAAGCCCATCCGCTTCATCCACGAAGCGGGCAATCCCAAGCCCGTGGGCGTGACCATCGACGGCATCGAGGCCACCCGCGAGATTCGCACGGCCGAGGTCGACCGCGCGGTGAGCGCCGTATCGGCCGTCCCCGCGGTGCGCCGCGCCCTGGTTGCGCAGCAGCAGGCTATCGGCGCCGAGGGCGATTACGTGGTGGAGGGCCGCGATATAGGCACGGCGGTGTTCCCGGATGCCGCCTGCAAGGTGTTCCTGACTGCCAGCGACGAGGTGAGGGCGCAGCGGCGGGTCGAGCAGAACCGCCAGCGCGGCGTCGGGTCGACCGATTACGAGACCGTGCTGCAGGATATCCTGCGCCGCGACGAGCTCGATTCCAAGCGGGAGGCATCGCCTTTGGCCGCGGCTGCCGATGCGGTGACCATCGATTCCTCCTCGATGACCTTCCAGCAGGTGGTGGACGAGATCTGCCGCCTTGCCCGGGAGAAGATGGAATGAGCGGCGAAGCCCCTTCGCCCGCATCGCGGGGATACCGCCGTTTCTGGGATATGCCCTTCGGGGGCACGGCCGCCGGAAAGCACATCCCCCGGGGCTTCGCCACCTTCGCCGTGGGGCTCGTGCGGGGGCTTGTCACGCTGCCCTTCCGCTTCAAGGTGGAAAACCGCGCCGCTCTGGCCGACCTTCTGCGCTGCAGCGGCGCGGTGGTCGTGAGCAACCATACCTCGTTCCTCGATGTGGTGTTCCTGTATCTGGCCATACGCCCTGCGGCATGGCCCCGTTTCATGGCGCGCGAGACCCTCTTCGAGGGGAAGCCGCGCATCCTCGGCTGGGCCCTTGCCCGCCTGGGGGTGTTCCCTGTGAAGCGCGACAGCGCCGACCGCACCGCCATAAAGCGGGCTGCCCGCTTCCTGAAGGACCGCGAGGCGGTGGTCATCATGCCCGAGGGCACGCGCCGGGGGAAATCCGACCGCGCCGCCGAGCTCCATGCCGGGGCTGCCCTGGTCGCGCGCATGGGCCGTGCGCCGCTGCTGCCCGCCACGGTGCGCAATGCCGAATACATAAAGCAGAAGGGGCGTTTCCTGCGTTTCCCCAAGGTGTCCGTGGAATTCGGCAGCCCCATCCTGGTGGCCGATTTCGATTTTCTGCCCAAGGAGAAGCGGCTCGACGGCTGCACCTGGTACGCCATGAGGGAATGCTTCGCGCTCTCGGCGCGCTGCCGTCCCGAGGAGGTCGATATGCAGGCGCTGTTCCCCGAGTCGGAGGATTTCGCAGCCGTCTTCGAGGAGCATCCCATCCCGCAGTACAGCCCGGCTGCCCTGTGCGGGGAGCCATCGGAAACCGCGGAGGCTGCGGAGGCCCCATGCGCGTGATAAGGGCCGACAACGCCGGAGCCTGCTACGGCGTGAAGCGGGCGCTGGATCTGGCCAACGAGGCGGCCGGCGACGGGATGCCCGTATGCACCCTGGGACCGCTCATCCATAACCCCGGCGTTGTGGCCGGGTTGGAATCCCGCGGGGTCACGGTTGCGGCGAGCCCGGACGATGTGCGCGAGGGCCGTGTGGTGGTGCGCAGCCACGGGGTTACCCCCGAGGTGCTCGACTCCCTGGTCGGAGCCGGTTTGGAGGTGATCGATGCCACCTGCCCCCATGTGACCCGCGCCCAGAAGGCGGCTGCCTCGCTGGCCCGCAAGGGATGCCGGGTCATCGTGGTGGGCGAGGCGGGTCATCCCGAGGTCGAGGGCCTTACGGCCTATGCGGCCCGGGAAGGGGCCTGCGTCACCGTGGTGTCCGATGCCGCCGGGGTGCCTGCCGGATTGACCCCGCCGGTGGGCGTGGTGGTGCAGACCACCCAGAAGGCCGCCGTCCTGGAGGCGGTGGTCCGGGCCATCCGGGCCCAGGGCATAGAGCCCTTGGTGAAGAACACCATCTGCAGCGCTACGACGCAGCGCCAGGAAGAGGCGGCGCTGCTGGCCGCCGCCGTGGACGCCATGGTGGTCATAGGGGGGCGCAACTCCTCGAATACCACGCGCCTGGCCGAGCTATGCCGGGCCACGGGGGCCCGCACCTTCCATATAGAGGATGCCTCCGAGCTCGAGGCCTCGCAGTTCGCAGGCGTGGATACCGTGGGCGTGACCGCCGGCGCATCCACCCCCCAGTCGCAGATAGACGAGGTGGCGGCCCGTCTGGACTCCCTGGCAGGCTGACATTGGCGCGCCCTTCCTGCCAGCCTGCGGGGTATCCCGGGCCCGATATCGAGCGGGCTGCTTCCGGCGCCTCCGTCGTTGCGGTGCCCATCGCCGGGGTGGTGGAGGATTCGCCGGCTTGGGAGGCCGGCTTCGAGGAGGGCTGCCTCCTCACGGCCCTCGACGGCGAGTCCATCCCCGATATCATCGATTGGCGCTGGCGCTCGGCCGGTTCTTCCATCGAGGTGGGATACATCGACCTCGACGGCGAGGCGGGCACGGCGGTGCTGCAGCGCGAGGGCGGCGAGGACTGGGGCTTCGTGTTCGAGGGCACGGTGTTCGACGGCATCCGCCGCTGTCGCAATGCCTGCACCTTCTGCTTCATGCACCAGCTGCCCGGGGGCCTTCGCCCGTCGCTCTACGTGCGCGATGACGATTTCCGCCTCAGCTTCCTCTCGGGCACCTTCGTCACCCTGACCAACCTGTCCGCAGCCGATGAGCGGCGCATCATCGAGCAGCGGATATCGCCTCTGCATGTATCGCTGCAGGCGGCCGACCCTGCGGTGCGCGCCAAGCTCATTGGCTGCCATGCCGCCTGGGGCCTGGCGGCGCTGGAGCGGCTGCTCGATGCCGGCATCCATTGCGCTGCGCAGGTGGTGCTGGTGCCCGGCGAGAACGACGGCGCTGTGCTGCAGGATACCCTGCGCTGGGCCGAGGGGCGCCCGGGGATCGATTCGGTGGGCATCGTGCCCTTGGGCTACACGCGCCACCAGGAGCGGTTCAGCCGCAGCTTCAACGATGCTGCGGCTGCCCGGGCGGTGCTCGGGGCCATAGCCCCCTTCCAGAGCCGGGCGCTGCAGCGGGGGGCCGGTCCGTGGGTCTTCGCGGCAGACGAGTTCTACAGCAACGCCTACGGCGATGCCCTGCTCGAGAACCTGCCGGATGCCGCCTTCTACGGCGATTTCTCCCTCTTCGAGGACGGCATCGGCATCATACGCTCGGTAGTCGACGATTGGCGCACCGATTCCGTGCGCCGCCAGGCCGCCTGCACCGCAGAGGCGCTCCGCGGCGCCGACCGGTGCGCTTGGATGGTGTCGGGCCTGGCCCAGCGCCATTTTCTCGACCGCCTGCTGGCCGAGGCGGGTCTGGCCGATCGGGTGCGCCCCCTTTATGTGCAGAACCGATTCTTCGGCGGCAATGTCGATGTGACTGGGCTCTTATGCGGCGAGGATATCGCCGGGGCCTTGGCGGCCGCCGCAGCCGCCGACCCCCGGGGCCTCTTCTTCATCCCGTCCATCGTGTTCAACGACGATGGCCTCACGCTGGACGGCTGGAGCGCCGATGGCCTGCGGCAGGCTGCCGGATGCCCCCTAACCGTGGTATCCTTGGACCCTACGGAGTATCTAGCCCAGATAGCTGCCCAGGCAGCCGCATCGGAATAGGATGGCCATGGCCCTGCCCCTCGTCGCCGTCGTGGGTCGCCCCAATGTGGGGAAATCCACGTTCGTGAACCGCATAATAGGATCGGAAGACGCCATCGTGCACGAGATGCGCGGCGTTACCCGCGACCGCTCGTACCACGAAGCCGATTGGAACGGCGTGGAGTTCACGCTGGTCGATACCGGCGGCATCGAGATGGGGTCCGACGACGGCTTCCAGGCCCCTATCCGACAGCAGGCCTTCACCGCCGCCGACGAGGCGGATGTCATCGTGTTCATCGTGGATTCCCGTACCGGCATCAACGCCGATGACGAGGAAGTGGCCCGTATCCTGCGGAAGTCGGGCAAGCCGGTGATCCTGGCCGCCAACAAGCTGGATACCCCCAACCGCTACGACGACATGTACGAGTTCTACGGCCTGGGGCTGGGCGAGGTATTCCCCTTGTCGGCCGTCCACGGCCATGGCACCGGCGACATCCTGGATGCGGTGGTGGGCGAGCTGCGCCGCTGCGGTGCCCTCGAAGGCGAGCGCACCCGCGAGGATGCCGGTATAGAGGTGGCCATCATCGGGCGCCCCAATGCGGGGAAGTCGTCTCTGACCAATCAGATGATCGGGGATGAGCGCTCCATCGTATCGGACATAGCCGGCACCACGCGCGATGCCGTGGATACGCCGGTGATGCACGACGGCCGGCGCTATACCATCGTGGATACGGCCGGCCTGCGGCGCAAGGGGAAGATCGACGAGGATGTGGAGTACTACGGCCTGGTGCGCGCCATGCGCGCCATCGACCGCGCTGCCGTGGCGGTGCTGGTGATCGATGGCAGCCTGGGCCTGACCGATCAGGACCAGCGGGTCGCCCGCTTCGCCCACGACCGCGGCTGCGCCCTGGTGATCGCCTTGAACAAATGGGACATCGTGGAGGGACCCGAAGCCAAGGCCGAGGTGCGCGAGCGCGTGCAGGACCGCATGATGTACGTGGGCTATGCGCCGGTGGTCGCCATATCGGCCCTTACGGGCAAGAACATCCACCGCCTGTGGGATGCCATAGACCGCGCCTATGCGAACTATGCGAAGAGCATCCCGACCAACCAGCTGAATGCATGGCTGGCCGAGGTGCGCGAGACGGGCCATACCATCTCGAAGGGCAAGGCGGTGCTGCGCATGAAGTACGTGACCCAGACCGGCACCTGCCCGCCCATCTTCACCTTCTTCGCCAACCGCCCCGATATCGTCGACGACAACTACGAGCGCTACCTCGAGAACAGCATGCGCAGGTATTTCGACCTGGAGGGCACCCCGGTGCGCTTCAAATTCAAGAAGAAGGACTGACCATGGCATTCTGGATGGTGGTGGCAGCGCTCTTCCTGGCATGCTTCCTTCTGGGGTCCATCCCCTGGGGAGTCGTCATCTCGCGCTTGTTCTACCGCACCGATGTGCGCGACCACGGGTCCGGCAACATCGGCACCACCAATGCCTTCCGGGCCCTGGGGAAGGCGGGGGGCGCTGCGGTGTTCCTGCTCGATTTCGGCAAGGGGCTGCTCTGCGGGTTTTTGGCATGGTGGGCCTGCCACGGCTTTGCCCCCTGCGCCGACCTGGGCGCCCAGACCCACCAGGTGCTCTACGGCCTCGCCTTCCTGGCCTGCATATGGGGCCATATCTTCAGCCCCTGGCTGGGGTTCAAGGGGGGCAAGGGCATCGCCGTGGCCGTGGGCTGCGAGTTCGTCGTGCTGGGACCGCTGCCCACCCTGCTCGAGATAGCCATCTTCGCCCTGCTGGTCGCAGCCACCCGCCGCGTCTCCGTGGGTTCGCTGGGGGCCGCTGCAGCCTGCCCCCTCATAGCCTTGGCCGTCTTCTGGGGCAACTGGCTGGCCTGGATGTTCTTCCTGGTGGCCGCCCTCACGGTCATCTGGGCGCATCGTCAGAACATCCAGCGCATCATCGCCGGCACCGAGTCGAGGATCGGCGCCCCGAAACCCGAGGGCTCGGGGGCCTAGCCGTGCCCGTGCAGGTCGCAGTCATCGGCGCGGGCTCGTGGGGCACCGCCCTGGCCCAGGCCGCCGCCCGGGCGGCCAACGATGTGCGCC
>CANOBU010000039.1 GCA_947564425.1 uncultured Eggerthellaceae bacterium | reverse complement strand
GCTTTGGCGGAAAGCCCACTGGGCTTTCCGCGTCGTGCGGAACTCGCTTTGTGGAGGCTGCCCCGGCCTTGCAGCGGTCCGCTAGCCCCGATCCTTCGATGTCGCAGGTCGAAAGGACTTGTCAGCGGTCCTTATTCGATACCAGCAGCAGGATCCCCGCCACCAGCGATACGAAGATGAGGCTGCACACGCCGAATGCCACGGTATTGGGGCGGGTGCCCTTGTAGATGCCCCAGGCCACCACCGTCATGGGAATCATCCAGGCCAGCGGGATGAGCGCCCAGCATACCGATACCGTGGAAACCACCATGAACACGAAGGCGATCAGGCGCAGCGTGCGGTCGGTCTCGGTCATGGGGTAGGTTGCAGGATAGCCGATGAACTCGGTCTGATAGGGCTGGTAAGGTTGCTGGGCCGGTTGCCCATAGCCGCCGGGCTGGTAGCCCTGGGCGCCGGGTTGGCCGTAAGGCCGGCCTGGCTGGTAGCCCGGTTGGCCAGAGGGCTGCCAGCCGGGCTGTTGGCCGGGTTGGCTGCAACCGCCCGGCTGGGGCGCCGGCTGCGCTCCGGGCTGCTGGGGCGGCTGATAGGGGTTGTCTTCCATGCGGATGCCTTTCCTCGATGCGATGTACCTATAGTATCCCATAACGCCATCATCGCAGCTTCGCACCGAGAAAGCAGACGGTTGGGTAATCGCTTTGTTGCGCTTTTCCGTCATCCATGGTCACTGAAGCGACTTTTTAGAGCCTCACACCCCGATTTGCCGCAAATATCCATGCATCTTCTTGGGGAGGGCGCGTCCCCCGAAATTCCCACCTGTGCTTTCGCCGAACGAACCGCTTCCGGCCCAAGCGACGGAAGCGAATCGACTCTAAAAAGTCGCTTCAGTGACCATGGATGCGCCCAAAACGGGAAGTACGGGATGAATCGAAGCAAAGGCTTGGGCGCCCGGAGCCGGCATCAGCAGGCCGAGGCCGGCAGGTCCATGGTGAACACCGTCAGGCCATCGGCGCTCTCGGCCGTTATGGTGCCGCCATGGGCCAGCAGTATCTCCTTGGCTATGGCCAGCCCCAGGCCTGCATTGCCCGTGCCGGCGCCGCGGGCGGTATCCTCGCGGTAGAACTTCTCGAAGATGGAATCCAGGTGATGGGGTGCTATCTCGCGGCCCCGGTCGGTCACCCGCAGGCGGAAGCCGCCGCGCCCGGCGTCCTCTGCCGGCAGCGCCTCGGCCTCCAACGTGACGGCCGTCCCCTCGTCGGCATAGGCTACGGCGTTGCGCACCACGTTGCCCACGGCGCGGGCCAGCTTGTCGCCGTCCGCGAAGAACTCCGTATCCGCCGGTGCCGACACCTCTATGGATACGCCCTTGGCCGAGGCCTGGGGATAGAACTCCTCGGCAATCTGGTCCAGGAAGAATCCCAAGCCGATGCGCTGCCGCTCGATGGGGATGGATTGCAGGTTATAGCGGGTTATCTCGAAGAACTCATTAACCAGCACCTCCAGGCGCTCGGCTTTCTGCAGGGCCAGGCCCGTGAACCGGGCCCGCTGGTCGGCGGGGAGGTCCGGGGCATCCTGCAGCAGCGACAGGTAGCCCAGCACCGAAGTGAGCGGCGTGCGGATATCGTGGGCCAAATAGGCCACCAGCTCGTTCTTGCGCTGCTCGGCCGCTGTCGCAGCCCGCTCGTCGGCCAGCGATTCCAAGCGCAGGCTGTTCAGCTCGGCCTCCACTATGAACAGGTCGCGCGGCAGCTCCACCGGCTTCTCGCGCTCATGGATCATCGAGCCCACCGCCGACACCAGCCGGTCGAAATAGCGCAGGAAGCGGCCGAAGAACAGGATGACGATGACCGCGCAGCCCACGCAATACAGGGCGATGGCAACCGGCCACTTGAAAGCCTTCATCTGGTTGTACGTATGCAGGTTACGCGCCTGGAAGGAGCCGTCATCGCTGCCCATCGTGGGATAGGCGACCCAATCGTCGGCGGTGGACGGGTCCGCGAAGCGCATCTCCTCGTAGAGCTCCTCGGCCTTCTGCTGGGCAAGGTAGTCCTCCTGGAGCTCATGGACCCGCACCGCCCGCAGGGAAACCATCTGGCTCCCATCATCGGAAAGGGAGGTATCGGTGTAGTAGCCGTTATCCAAGGCCACCTCGTCGGACACCACGGCCACTTCGCCGTTATCGATCATCTCACGCGTCACCTCGTCGCCGTAGGCCCGCTGCAGGTAGGAATCCAGCAGGTCGTCGTAGGGGAAGGCGCTCTTTATCTCCTGCATATCGAACGCGACCCAATTCGAGGTGCTGTCGGCCACCCAATCGGCGAGCCGCGGCACCAGCACCCCGTTGGCCAGAACGGCCGCCAGGGCGAACAGCAGGCTGTAGACCGCCCACACCGCCGCCATGCGGCCCAAAAGCCTCTGACGCAGCAGGCGCGACTGGCCGCTGCGGGCCGCCATCAGCGCGGCCCCCGGGGTCCATCGAGGAAGCGGTAGCCCACGCCCCACACGGTGCCGATGTACTCGCTGGAGGAATCGACTGCGGCCAGCTTGGAGCGCAGCCGGCGGATATGCACCATGACCGTATTGGCCGCGCCCGAGTCGAAGGGCTCGCCCCATGCTCCCTCGTAGATCTCCGATGCAGGCACCGCCTCGCCCGCCCGTTCCATCAGAAGCGTCAGGATAGAGAGCTCCTTGCGGGTAAGCGGCAGCTTCTGGTCATGGAGGAAGGCCTCATGGGCCCGGCGGTCCACGGCAAGGCCGCGCACCTCCAGCCGGTGGATCGCCCCAGCCTCGTCGAAGCCCTTGCGGGAGCGCCGCAGATGCGCCCGCACCCGGGCCACCAGCTCCCGCGGCTTGAAGGGCTTCGCCACATAGTCGTCGGCCCCCAGGGTAAGGCCGATCACCTGGTCGGCCTCCTCATCGCGGGCGGAGAGGAACAATATGGGAACATCCGACAGGCGCCGCAGGCGCGTGCACAGCTCGAATCCGTCCATGACAGGCATCATCACATCGATCACGGCCATATCGAAAGGGGCCGTCTCGAAGGCAGCCAGGGCCGCCGCCGGATCGGTGAAGGCCTCGGCATCGATGCCCTCCTGCCGCAGAAGCGACACCACGAGGTCGGCGATGGCCTGCTCGTCATCCACCACCATGACCCGCGAGGGCGCCGGGCTGCCGGAGGATGCCTGTGCAGGCCCGCCCTTCGATCCCGATTTGCCCACGATGCCCCCTTCCAAAGCGCATCGGCCCTTCATCTTCGCCCCCATTGTACCTACCGGCCCGGGCGGCGCGCACCCGAAAGCAGCGCTTAAGGAAAAATTAAGGGTTCGTAAGGAAGATGCAAGCCTCCCTTAACGGACAGTTAATGGCCCCGGCTTCTACACTGTAAGCGCAGTTCAAACGGACAAAGGAGCAACCATGGAAAACGAGAGCGCCCTGCATTTGCAGGAATTCCCACCTGAGCCGTTCCCCGAGCCGAGGTCGTTCTCGATGGACAGGGCCTGCAGCCAGGCGGACGGCTGGCAGGCCTTCAGCCGCGAGCGCTGGGCCGGCGGCCGGCGGCGGCCGCAGCGCGTGCAGCAGCACTCCCGCCCGCTCTTCGGTCCCCGGCGCCGCAGCCGGCTGGTGCTTGCGGGCTTCGCCATCATCATCGCCCTACTGGGCGCCCTCACGCTGTGGCTGCTGGGCACCGCCATCGGCTCGGCCCTGGCCGAATCGGGCCCGCTGGAACCCGCCGCGCAGATAGCCGGGAACGAGGAGGGCCCCGCCAGCACGGCGAAGGCGGATTGGCGCAAGGGCACCGTGCCCAACCTGTTCCAGCGCGATGCCCAGTGGGCCTCGATTTCCTACGGCGACGGCACCATAGGCACCCATGGCTGCGGTCCCACCTGCCTGGCCATGGCCTATATCGGCCTGACGGGCCGCACCGACAAGGACCCGGGCGCCATGGCGCTGTTCAGCCAGAAGAACGGCTATATCGATGCGGGCGTGACCAGCTGGGCCCTTATGGGCGAGGGAGCCCGGCTGCTGGGGCTGCGCTCCCAGGAGCTGGCGGCCAGCGCCGATGCCGTCCTCTCGGAGCTTGCGGAGGGGCATCCCGTGATATGCTCCGTCGGCCCCGGCGACTTCACCACCGATGGACATTTCATCGTGCTGACCGCAGCCGATACCGCGGGCAACGTCACCGTGAACGACCCCAACAGCATCGAGCGCAGCCAGCGCACCTGGGATATCCAGCGCATCCTGGACCAATGCCGCAACCTGTGGGCGCTGTCGGTCTAGGGCGCCCAGCCGGCAGCGCGGGCTGTCCCTGGAAAACAGAGAAAGGGCGCCGCATCATCGCAGCGCCCTTTCCGCATGCATAGGTTGCGGAAACCTGCAGCACGGCCTTCCTAGGCGGTAACCGCTCCGGTCGTGCCTAGAGGCGTTCCGTTGTCGGAATCCGCATCGAAGCCGTCGAGCTCCTCGACGTTCTTGCGCTTCACCATAGAGGCGTCGTAGCCCAGCTCCTCCAGCGAATGCAGGGCCTTGCCGGCATGCACCTCGTCGATAGGCGTGCGGCCGAATACGCCGTTGTAGATCCAGAAGGTGAACAGCGCCGTCAGCGCCAGGCCGCACACGGCCAGCATGAACGAGCCCAGATGCAGCAGCGCCGCATCGATATGCCCCAGGAACAGGTCCAGGCCCACGTTGTACATGTTGTAGCCGCCGACGGTGATCATCACCGAGAAGCCCTCGCCCGAGAAGTTGGCCAAGGCGCCGGATATGCCGAAGGGCGCGAGGATCGCGCCCACCATCCATGCGGTCATCAGGATGTAGAGCGGGGTGCACTTGGGGGTGATGGACTTGATGGCCAGGTACAGGATCTGGAAGACGGCAGCCAGAAGGCCGCCCACCAGGAAGGCGTAGACGAACAGCATGCCGCCGGTGGTCTTCTCGACCCCCAGGGCGGCGCCGGGCTGGGCGCCCATCATGCCGCAGACGAAGCCCCAGGCGATGCATATGGCAGCGAACAGCACGTTGAACCACACGACGAACCACACGCAGTTCCAGATGCAGCGGCCCATGGTGGCGTTCTGCTTGGTCCAGGGCCCCACGGCCTTCATGCCCACGGCCATGGCGAAGCCCGAGAACGGCAGCAGCGCCCCGAACGTGGCCCACTCCTCGACGTACTGGTAGCAGGCCAGGCCGCCCAGCACGCAGCCGATGATGCCCATGCTGACCAGCGTCGCGCCGCCGATGAAGAACGACATGGGCGTGTCGGTCAGGGCCATCTGCCAGAATGCGAGGATGGCCTGGGCGATCAGCGCGAAGGTGCCGCCCACGAAGAAGCTGTAGATGACAGTCTTATACGGTTTCACGTTGTATTCCCTTTTCTCTCAGGTTCCCCTTCAGGCTGCGGATGCCCCCCTATCGGCAACCGAGCCGTCATGATGCCGCCTCCCCTAAAGGCGGCTTGCTACGCACAGTATATTAGACTTCGCAGCCCTTATACCCCTCGCGGGGGCCTGCGGCAGGAATCAGGGGGCCTCTACCCCTGCTTCACGCTGTGAAGCGTCACCTCCGTGAAGCGCGTCCCCTCGTCGCCGGGCACCACCTCGACCTCTTTGTCGGGGGTCACGCCGCGGTTGGGGGCCACCTCGAATTCCGCGATGGCCTCGTGGCTCCCGAAGCCCGCGGCCTCCAGCTTGGCCAGGAACTCATCGCGGGGGCCGGCGGCCTGTATGCTGTTGCCCATCACGCGAGCGGCGGGCCGTACGCCTTCGGGACGCTCCCCTTCGGCGAACACCGTCTCGCAGATCAGCAATCCGCCGGGTTTCAGCACGCGGGCGAACTCCGCCAGCACGCGGTCGACATCGCAGACCAGGTTTATCATGTTGTTCACGTAGATGGCATCCACCGAGCGGTCGCCGATGCCCGCTGCCAGCAGGTCCTCGGGATAGGCCACATGGAATTCCATGTTCGATTCCCTCAGGTGGTTCCTGTGCTGCGCATGGGCGGATCCCGCCTTGGCCTCGGCGATATAGCCGGGCACCCAATCGACGCCGATCACATGGCCTTCGGCCCCCACCTTCGCCGACAGCTTGTATACCCCCATGCCGCGGCGGCAGCCCACATCGAGCACCCGTTTGCCGGACAGGTTGGGCAGCGTCATCTTGCATTGGCTCGAGAAGCCGAATTCGAACTTCTTGTCGCGGTAATAGGCTTCCAGGTCGACCGCGTCGTCTGCGCCGGCCGTCGGCTGCGGTTCCACGGCCAGGGCACGGCCCTCCACGGCCGCTGCGGCGTGCTTCGGCGCCGATTTCCGCACCAGGCCCACAGCCCCGCCCATATCCAGGCCGGCGGATCCGGCAACGTCATCCGCCCCGTCATCCAGAGCGCCCAGCTCGCGCACGCGCTCGCTCAGGCTGCGCCGGGTGTCATCCACCTGCAGCTCATCGTTGTGGCGATAATAGCTGTCCGAGCCGAAATGCGCGATGAACTGCGTGGTTGCCAGCCGCGTGGACAGCTCCGCCACGAACACCACCATCTCGCGGCCGTTGCCGAATGCGCGCTCCAGGAAATCGAAGGCGCCATCCAGCGCTCCCTGTACCGCCTGCACCTGCGGCTCGATGGCATCGACCTCGACGCGGTACAGGCGGTTAGCCACGGCGAAGGCATCGGGGCCGGCCGTGCAGCCCTCCAGCGCGCAGGCAGCCAAGATGCCCCGCAGCACCTTCAGCACCAGGTTCTCGCGCCGGCGGTCCTCCGCCTTCACGGTGCCGGCTGCCACGCGGCGCTCCAGCTCGGCCTCGCGACGGCGCAGGGGAACGCCCACGGCCTCCTCGATTGCAGCCCCCTCCAGCAGAAGCGGCTTCGCCCCGCGCAGCTCGTCGCGCAGGGCAATCGCCACCGCCTCGGCACGCAGGGCCTCGGCGCAACGGGTGCCCAGGGCATCAAGCAGAAGCCCCAGCAGGGCCACCCGCTCGTCGAACTGCGCCCGGCGCGCCCGCTCCAGTATCTCGGCCGAGGGGTTCCCCTCCAGGATGCTCGCCACCTGGTAGTCCGAGCGGTACTTCTGGAACAGCTCGTAGTACACCGCGAACCGGTCGGCTATGTCGTCGTCGCGCAGGAACTGCACGAACAGGTCGCGGTCGCAGGCCTTCCCCAGCTGCTCGTACAGCGCGATCACCTCGGCGAGGTCCTCCCAGCCGCGGGCCGTCACGAAGCTCTTGCCGCCGCCCGGCTTCGATTCCACCGTATAGAAGCAATCGGGTTTGGCCTCCAGGAACGTGGTGACCGCCGGATGCAGCCCCTTCTCGGCTGCGTAGCGCTTCCAGGCGCCGTAATCGGGCTCCACATCTATCTCGCGCAGGCGGTCCAGGGTGACCACGTCGAATTCGTGCACCGACTTGTTGTACTCGGGCGGGTTGCCGGCGCACACGATGACCCAATCCTCGGGCACCCGATGGCGCCCGAACGTTTTGAACTGCAGGAACTGCAGCATCGAGGGGTACAGGGTCTCCGACACGCAGTTGATCTCGTCCAGGAACAGGATGCCGCGCTTCTCGCCGGTGCGCTCCATATAATCGTATATGGCACCCACTATCTCGCTCATGGTGTATTCGGATGCCTCGAACTCGAAGCCCTCGAAATCCTTGTGCACGATGCGCGGCAGCCCCAGGGCGCTTTGGCGCGTATGGTGGGTCATGGAATACGAGACCGCTCCCAGACCCAGCTCCTGGGCTATCTGCTCGATGATAGCCGTCTTGCCGATACCCGGCGCCCCAACCAGGAAGATCGGGCGCTGATGCAGGGGGTCTATGGCGTACAGTCCCGCCTCGTCGCGTTCCAGATAGGCTTCTATGGTGTCCTTTATCTGGTCTTTCGCTGCCTGTATGTTCATCTGGCCCCTACCTTCCTCTTCAAAGGGCGTTCCCTAGCCGTTGTCCTGCACCTTCCCGCGCAACCTGCTTATGCCATCCTCGTCGATCAGCACCTTCATGGCCCAGGGGGGCACCGAAGGGGTATGCAGCTCCCCTGTGTCCATGAACACGAAGGCCGCATCGAAATCGGGGGCCGCCTCCGGGAAGGTGCCCAACCCGTCGGTGAAGTAGATGAGTCCCTTCATCGAGGGCAGCTCCCCCTGGTTGCGCAGGTCCTCCACATAGCCGAACACGGGCCGGAAGTCCGTCCCGCCCATGCCCCGTATATGGAAGCCCTCCATGAAGCCGTCGATATCCCGCAGGTCGGTTATCCTCGTATCGGCCTGCACCTTGGCATCGCATTGGATCACATGGATGTTCACGCTGTGGGCGAAATCCTCCTGGGCCTTCAATATATCGAAGGTATGGGCCAGGAAACGGCGCACCAGGTCGCCCTGGCACGATTCCGAGGTGTCTATGGCTATGACGAAATCGCGGATGCGCTGCGTCTCCTTGTACTCCAGGGGTTCGATCAGCGGCATGTTCCCGTACAGCTCCAGGCCGTAGGTATAGAAGATGTTGTCGAACTCGTCATCGTTCACCTTCATCTCCTCCGACAGCATGCTGAAGCGCCGCAGGAAATCGGAGTAGTCGTAGCGCTTCCTGTTGGCGATGCGCAGGCAGGCGATCAGGCTGCCCGCCTCCTCGCCCCATTCGCGGCTGAAGGTCTCCAGGTTCACCTCCACCTGCTTGGCTATCTCCTCCCAATCGCGCTCGTCGGGGGATTTCTCATCCTCGCCCTCGCGGTCGGCATCGTCATCGGACGGCCTGCCCTGCCCGGGGCCGGCAGCCGCCTTATCCTGCAGCTCGTCGGAAGCCTCGGCCGCATCGTCATCGGCACCTTCAGCCTCTTCCCCCTCGGCACCGGCATCTTCGCCTTGCGGGGCCTGCGGCCGGTCCGGCTGCCCATCGGCGGCGTCCGCCTCGGCCGATGCCATGAGCTCCTGCAGGTCGGTATCGCCCGCATCGGGGGCATCGTCATCGGGATGCCCCAGCTCCTGCACATCGCCCGGCTTCTCGTCGGGCGTCCCCTGGCCGTGGGAGGGCCAGGCCTCGTGGTTGTCGCGCTCGAAGAGCGAAGCCAGCTCGTTCAGGCGACCCTGCCCCAAACCCCGGTACACGGTGCCATGGGGCGCTGTGAGGGCCTTATGGAACAAGCGGTACAGGTTCCCGGGCGTCAATGCGCCGCACAGCAGCCTCAGCTCCGAGAGCGCCTGGCGCCGCGCGGCATCGTCGGCGCTCGCGAACCTGCTACCGCACAGCTCCATGGCCGCGCTTTCGGCCATCACATTGCACGCCAGCCACCAGGCGTCCTCGCGGTCATGGGTTTCATCGAAGGGATGGCGGAACAGGCAGTGCATCACCAGATGCAGGCAATCACGCACCACCTCGTCGAAGGATTCGTCGAAGCGCCCCAGCAGGAGCTCGGAATCGCAGTAGAGCTTCCGCCCGTCCGTCGCCAGGGCATAGCCGCTGCGCACCGGATACGGCTCCACCTCCATGCGCCACAGGGCCAGGTCCAGAAACCGGAACTTCAGCATCAGCTGCACCCGGGCCTCGTCGATGATATCGCCGGCCAGGCGGTCCGCCTGCTGTCTGCGCATCTGCTGCCAATCGAGGGTATCCATGGCATTCCTAAAGGTCGAAATCGAAGGAGCCGGCAGCGAAGCGCATCCGCTTCAGCTCCAACAGGAAACCGGTCATAGACGCATCCTGGAGCGGCTGGACGGCCAGGATGGCCTCCTCGATGTTCTGCCCGGTCAGAAAGCCCAGATCCGCCAAGGCGATGAATGCGCCGCGGTCGTCGCAGCGCGCGGCATCGCGGCATATCTCCGGGAAATGCAGGCGGATCACGCGCTCCAGCAGCGAGCGGTTCACCGGCGTCAGGAAGACCGGGTCCTGCAGCCGGCCGATGATGCGCACCGCCTGCTCATGGGCCGAGATGCCCTCGCCGCTGCCATAATCGCGCCCGTTGGCGATGCAGCTGTCGTAATGGCGGTATATCTCGGGCACATTCACCCAGCTGGAACCGCCCAGCGAAAGAGCCAGCTCGTGGCGCGAGCGATCGATGGCGGGGAAATGCAGCACGAACCGGGTACGACCCTCTTCGGGTTGGGCCAAGGTTATATCGAGCTCTTCGATCATCGACCACGTGGTGAAGCCGCACGAGGCGATGGTCTTCAGCTGGGGTCCCAGCACCAGCGAGCGTATGTTGCAGGCGCCATTGAAAGCATAGGGGGCCACCGAGGATACGCAGACGGGCATGACCACATCGGGGGTGGCGTCATCGAACATCAGCGCCCGGTCGCCGTATTCGCCCCGTTGGCACAGGATACCGGATTCCACATAGAAGCAGGCGCTGCCCTCTTCGACGTCCAGCGACGAAAGCGTATGGGGGTTCTCCGCATGATGCGCACCGGCGGTCACCAGGGCATCGGCGCCTATCTCCTCGACCGCGGCCGGCAGGTGCAGGGATTCCAGGACCGTATCCAGGAATGCCTCCTTGCCGATGCGCCTGAGGGTCGAGGGCAGCTCCACGCAGCGCAGCCTGCCGCATATACGGAAGGCGCTGTCGCCGATGGCGGTCAGGCCCTCCGGCAGCACGACCTCCTGGATGGCGCTATGGAACGCGAAGGAATAGGAATCGGCCGCCACGGTGCCCGGTATCAGGCTGTAATGGGTAATGGACGGATCGACCAGCTGCACGAAATGCAAGCCGTCTTCGCGGCGCCGGTACAGGCCGCCCTCGCCATCGAAGAGGAAATAGGGCGATGCCGGGTCCACCCGGAAGGTCGCCCCCTCTCCGCTGGCCCTCACAGCGCTGTTCTCGAATACCGACGAGCCGATACGCTCCACGCTTGCGGGGATGCACAGCTCCCGCAGGGCCGTCTCGGCGAAGGCGGCATCGCCGACAGCCTGCAATCCCTCGTTCAATGCAACCGAGGCCAGCTGTTCGCAATGGAAGAAGGCGCGCTTCCCCACCTCCTCGGCGGAAGGCGGCAAGAGCACCTCCGCCAGGCCGCAATGGGCGAAGGCATAGGGCTCCAGGGTCCGGAGCGTATCGGGCAGCACAACGGTGCGCAGGGCCCGATGCCCCTTGGCAGCCTTGCGTGCCACGGCGATGCAGCCCTCTTTCACCTCGTAACGCTCCACGGGGCGGGCCAATGCCAGAAGGTGCAGACCGTCTTTCGTATACAGGCCCGTGCCGTCGGTTTCCAGGAAGGGGTTGCGCGGGTCAAGCTCCAGCCGCTCGAGGGTCGTCTTCTCGCAAGCCCCCGGCTCGACCTCTTCCACAGCCGGCCCCAAGGCCAGATGCCGCAGATTGGGATGGTCGAAGACGGCGCGCGTCAGTTTCCGCAGGCCCCCGGGCAGCACCAGCGACTCCAACCGGTCGCAATGCTGCAGCCATGAGGCGCTGTATGTATCCAGAGCCTCCGGCAGCACCGCCTCGCGCAGGTCGGGGCACAGACGGAAGGCGCAGGAGCCTATCTCGCGGATGCCCGGCGCGCATACCACCGATTCGAGGCCTTCGGCCTCGGCCAGCACCTCCGGCCCCAAGGCCCATACGGGCAAGCCGTCCAATGAATCAGGGAATACCACCCGTCCCGATGCACCCTCGGCCTTATCGATGCGGATATACCGGTCATCGACCACGACATACCGGAAGGAAACCCCCTCGGATGTCCGGAAAGTGCGAGGGGACGAGACCTGTTTCGGAACGGCCAGAGCGGGCTTTTCCCGGCAGAACCCGAGATTCGCCGGCTTCCCCCGAGCATTCAGCACCTCGCCGTTGGGGGATACGGACTCGAATTCCCTGATGACCAACCCATGATTAACGTTGAATGCCAAGATGCCGCTCCGCAACCTCGCCACCGATATCCAACTTCTCCGGTTCCATTCTACCCGCTGCACGGCGAAACAACCAGAGTAAGCAAGATGTTGAAGGCGCATGACGGGCTATGCCAAAAAAAGACCCGCGGTTGCCCGCGGGTCACATTCGAAACCGGAATGCGGAATCGATTAGCGAAGATTGCCTGCCACGTCCCAACGACGGTTGGGCTCGATCTCGTCTGCATACATGATGCAGTAGCGCGTGCCCTTCAGCGTCACAATGAGGTTGGCCACCCGGGGCGTCCCCTCTTTGCCATGGTCGTAGACCTGGTAGGTAAGCAGTTCGCGTTCGAAAAGCTCTTGGTACAGAGGATCGTTCTCCACCTTATCCAGCAGCACGTTGGTCTGCTGGCGCCCGAGTTCATCCTGGCGCAACGCGATGTTGTACAAGATGATCTCCTGCTCGGCGGATAGGCGTCCTTCCGCTGCTATCTCTTCTTCGGTAGCCATTGCCTAACGAAACCTCCAAACCGTACAGAGTACCTAAATCAAAGGATTTAGAAGGAGCGGCCCTTGAAGTCCTTCGGGTCGCCGCGCCAACCGCCCTCGACCTCTTTGTACTCGTTGCCGGAACGCTTGGTGCTGGTGTAGCCGGACCAGGCGCGGGCCAGGTACTTATCCTTCACGAAGAAGATGTTCTGCTTCATGAGGTCGGCAGCGGTCAGACCCAGCTCGGCCTCGGCCTCGTCCTTGGACTTGCCCTGAGCCAGCAGGTCATTCAGCATCTTGGCGATCTCGGTGTTCTCGAGCTTAAGCAGTTCTTCACGATCCATGGATGTCCCTCCTATAGGTCCTAGGGTTTAGGTATGGCCGCCCCATGGCGGCCATACCCAAGTCTATCACAGTCTCTAGAGACGGAACAGGACGGTCGGACGGTCGAACTCCTGCATCTTCTTGTACATCTCATCGAGAGTACCGTAGTACATGGATGCGGATTCCTCGACCTGAACAGCGAGGGGACGCTGACCGGCCTTGTCGCCGCCGGCTCCCCAGTGCTCGGAGAAGATCGACGTGGGGCACGGGATGTAGAACCACTCCCAAGCATCGCCCATGTCGCCCTCGGCCTTGCGGAAGGGACCGACTTCTACTTCCTTGATGCCAAACTGCTCGAGCGGGAGACCAAGTTCTTCCTTGCAAGCAATCTCAGCAGCGTGATTGCCGGAGAAGAATCGATAGTCAACGAGCAGGCCGTATTGAGTGTCTGCCATTTGATCTTCCCTTTCTACTAGTCCTCGTCGAGGCTGCGGACGCGCTTCAGGTTGCACATAACACCCTTGTAGGGAGCGCCGAAGCCAAGCTTACCAATGTTCTGGTGCGGGACCAGCGAGTTGAAGTTGGACTTCCAAACGCCGAACAGGTTGGGCTCTTCGCCGTCCTGCTCGGGGAACCACCAACCATGAG